>NZ_JBVVPL010000005.1:0-83746 GCF_055807615.1 Bradyrhizobium sp. MV1.5
CGTGACGACCACAAGATCGCCCCTCAAGGATGAGCCGGGATGGGCGACACATACGCCATTTCCGAATTTCGGTAAAGGGGAATATTTTTGACAAGAGGGGTTGACGCCGTCGTGGCTGTTTCGGCCGCGAGGCCCCTCGATCAGGAATTTTACGGTTTGGTAACCATACGAGCCTTGCTCGAAGGATTAATGCAAATCACACGCCGCCGGTGTCTCCGCCGTAACGACCCTGCTATAGAGCGTAGATCCGGCTCCATCGACCATCCCGAGCCATCTGTTTTCTTGGTTGCGTATGAACAGACCTAGCAACACATTCGACATCGCCATCGAGCAGGGATTCGACTTCCTGTCGCCGGACTACGCAGAGCTCTTTGACAACTCGGCGGCCACCGCGTTCCAGCATCCGCTCTGGCTCGACACCCTCTACACCAGGCTCGCGTCTCATGCGGGCGCAACTCCTCTGGTTGTCGTGGTCCGCCACCGCGCGACGGGCGCCCTTGCGATGGTGCTGCCCTTGCTGCGGATCCGGCGCGGCCCGATACGGACCGTCGAATTCGCCGACCTCCGCGTTTCCGACTATCTGGCGCCGGTGTGCAGCCCGCAGGTATTTTCCGAGCTGCTCAAGGACGAGAGTGCGTGCGCAGAGCTCCGGTGCCTCGTCCGCCCGTTCGATCTGCTCCGGATGACCAAGCTGCCGGACGGACGGCTTCCGATCGAGAACCTTCTGGCTGCGCCCCGCCGCATAGCGATGGAGACCAATGCCTACGCCACCGTTCTCGTCGCGCCGTTCGAGCAATGGCGCGCCAGTGCGTTGGATCGTTCCTACCAGAAGGAGCTCGCAAAGAAAGCCCGGCAGCTCCAGAAGAAGGGGGACTTGAGTTTTTCATCCTGCAGCGACAGCGCCTCCGTCATCGAGGTGCTGGATGTCATGAGGAAATTTCGCGGGCCGCGCTTTCAGGCACATGGCGACGGCGATCTGCTCCAGCGCGCCGAATATTACGGCTTCTATTCTGACGTGGCGCACCGCGGCCTCGGCTCCTTTGTCCGGCTCTATGCGATGAAGATGAACGGCGAGGTAATCGCGGCCGTGCTCGGACTCTGCCATCAAGGCAGCTTCCTCGTGATCATGGGCGCCTTCGACATTGCCGGATACAAAAGCCAGTCCTTGGGCGCACTGATGTTCGAGCAGGTGGCGAAGGATTGCATCGAGCGCGGGGATCGGATGCTCGATTTCACCATCGGCGACGAGCCCTACAAGAAGCAGTTCGGCGCGCAGCCTTCGCCGATGTGGACGGTCACGCAGGCCGGCAGCACCGTGGGCGCCATTTCCTTGTTCGCGCTGAAACAGGCTCCCTGGCTCAAACTGGCCGCCAAGCGAATGTCGGAATTCAGGTTCCTGCCGACCCGAACTTCAACGCCCACGCGCTGACCGGTGCGAGGCGCCGACAGGTGCGACTCTCAGGCGCGTAGCGCGCTTCGAACATGTGCAAGCCAGCCCGGCCGCATCTGATCGACCCGGTGGGTGATCCTGCGTCGCAGGAAGTGCAGCCGCCGCCGCACGTCCCAGCCGATATCGTTGCGGGACGTCAGGGCCTGCCGGAAGTGCGCCATCTTCAGTGATTGCTGGTCCGCCGCGACCTTGTCGGGATCAGAATAGAATTCCGAAATCTTGTCCCGGCTCATGCCCTCGGTCACTAGCCAACGCGGCGCATATTCGGTGCAGAGGCGGTCGACGTCGACCAGCAGGCGGGCAACGCCCGTGCCGGCGGCAGGGCAATTGGTCTGGAACGCATCGCCGATGAGAACGACGCCGGGCTGGAGATGTCCTTCCACGACCGACAGGTCCATCACCCAATTCTGCACCCGGTCGGTCACGTGGAAGTCGCCGAGGTAAGGCCGCAATCCGGGCAGCAGGCGCAGAACCGTCGCTTCCGGTTCGCGACGCAGCTCGCGCATGATCGGATCGGTCGGGTCGCGGAACATGAAGAGATTTGCCCGCATGCCGGCACGCACGGGAAACAGGCTGAGATAGTCGATGCCATCCGCCGTGCGCTCGCCGTAACAGGTCAGCGCCTCGAAGTCGAACGGCGCATCATCCCGGCGGGCGATCGTGAAGCCGAACGAGACCGAATGGCGCTCCGCCAGCACGCGCCGCTTGATGCCGAGCTTGTAGCCGAGAACGCCCGCCATGCCCGTGGCCAGCACGACGAGGCGCGCAGTTATACGCCGTCCGGACGCAAGCTCGACATGCTGAGCATCGTCGCTGCATTTGACGGCCGTGACCTCGTCGACGATCAGGCTCGACGGATCAGGCAATTGACTGCGCGCCATGGCGACGAGATCCGCATATGGAAGTCCGTAAGCCCGGCCGACGCTGACATCGACCACCTTGCCTTCCCTGATATTGAGCACCTGGTCATATCTGCAGGCTACCTTGTCGAGCGCGTCGAGGAAGCCCAGCTTGCGCAACATCTCCAGCTGATGGCCGCCGATTTTCTCGACCCGGAACTCGTCCGGATGGATCGCGCGCTTGTCGACGAGAGCGACACGATGCCCCGACCGCGCGAGCACGGCCGCCGCGAGCGAGCCCGCGAGGCCGCCGCCAACGATCGCGATGTCGGCGACGATCGTCAAAGGGCCGGCTGCGGCAATCGGCTCGGTCACGTTGCTATCCGCCGTCATGGTCCAGGCTCCCACGGTCAACGATGATTACCCGTGCAATTCTCTCGCCTGATCTCGCATCGCGGGACCAAACGCGATCATTTCTCGATATCTCGGTTAATGCAGCGGAGACCTGCCCGGCCCGATGAGATCCGGCACGCGCCTTGCTCGGGATGACCAATCCCGGCGAGCCAATCCGCATTCCAGCGGCCCGTCTCGCCTCATTGGCCGTCGATGCGGCGCCATGCCGCCACGCGATCGGGCCGCACTTTGCTCTATCTGGGACAATGGGGTCAGCGCTGTTCCATAGTGAAGCAACAGGCATGGCCGCGAGGTCGCCGCGGCCGGCAGGATCATGGAGGCCGTCCATTAACACTCGCGGTTTTTCGGCATGCTAGGCTGTCGCAGGTAATCGGAAAGTGTCTCTTCAGGGAAAGTTGCCTCGTTAAGTTTTCATGATCGAATCCATCGTCCAGTTCATGCGGCGCGACGTGACGCGCGGTGTTGCCGGAACCATCCTTCTCAAGGTTGGCAGCGGCGCGCTTGCGTTCGCATTGTTCTCGCTTGCGGCACGAACGATGTCGCCCGATGGGTTCGGCATCTTTGCGACCTGGCTTTCGGTAGCCCAGATGGCGGCGGTCGTCGGACTGGTGGGCCAGGAATCGCTGCTGGTGCGATTCCTGAACGAGTATCGGGTGGGAAATCAGCCCGATCTCACCAAAGGCGTGCTGCTGTCGAGCCTCAAAATTTCCTCCGTCGCGATGTTGATTGCGATCGGCGCAATCGCGATCGGCGCGAACATCAAAGGCGCCTCGTGGCTGCTGGTTCTCGCGGTGTCGGCCTACACTGCCGTGAATGCGGGACTGATGCTTGGCAGCCAGATCGCACGCTCTCTGGTCAGCATTCTCATGGGCGAAGGAAACAGGGAGTTCTTCTGGCGCGTCAGCGTCGTGCTGTTCCTGCTCGCAATCATGTTCGGCCATCGCCAGCTCGATCCCGCCGAATTGATCGCTGTGATGACGATCGCCATGTCGGTCGGACTGATTGCACAGATCATCGCGATTGCGCGAGTTCTGCCGGATTTCCGCGGCACGGCGGCGGGGTCCGAGACGTCGCGCTGGAGATCGAGCGCGCTTCATTTCTGGGCCGCATCCATCCTCGAAGCCGCGAACCAGTATTTCGACGTCATTCTGGTCTACTGGATGCTGGACCCGGCAACCGCCGGAATTTACTTTGCCGCTTCGCGCCTGGCCAACATCTTCGCCATGCTGTCGGCCGCACTGTACAGTTTTGGCGCACGTCGGCTCCCGTCGCTGTACTTCAGCAAGAATCATCGGGAATTCGAGCGAACGTTGCGGCTCATGGCGGAAGTGACCGCGGTGTGCGTGGTCAGCGGACTTCTCCTGATCTGGGTTGGAGGTCCCCATCTGCTCAACCTGTTCGGGCCGCATTTCGCTGCGCAGCACTGGGTCTTGATCGTGCTCGCGATCGGAACGGCGTTCCAGGCGGCGGGCGGTCCGTCTGCGGCGATCTTGCAGCTGACCGGCTATGAGCGCGAGTATGTCCCCGTGATCGCCGGGAACGTAGCGCTGCGGCTGGTGGGATTTCTCGTCCTCATTCCCTGGCTCGGCGTTCTTGGCGCCGCGATCTCGGCCACTGTGTCGCTCGCGCTCGCGACCATCGCCCTCAACATCCTCTGTCGCCGGCGAACCGGGGTCGATCCTTCGATTCTGGGCCTCTTGCGCTTCTCGGCATCCAAGCCTAGCGCCTACGCGGTCCGTGGTGCTGACTCCGGCGAATAGAGCGTCAGGACATGTCGCCCGTGTCCCGCATGAAGGAGAGCGCACCGGCAGCCGTCAGCGCACCGGCAGAGTCGCTTTCGCACGCTCTCAGTGGGCCCGCTCCAACCCAAATATCGATGGTTAATCGGCGGCTACCCGCGTCCTCTTCACTCCGTCGGAAACGAGCGGAATTCCCTCGTGAACGACGCCCTTGCGGCAGGGCACGCATTAACTCCGTTTCTTGCTAGTCGGTGTCCGCGCGATGCCCGCATGGTAGATACGGAGTTAAGAAGGTGAAAAATTCGTTTCTCTAATGGGTCGGGATCCGTGCTCCATTATCAGCCAAGCAAGGCGTTGGGCGAGACGACTGCGACAGCACTCCCGCCGGCCAACGGTAGCGGACGAAAGCTGCACGTGCTTCTCGTGCAGACCCAGGCCGAGAACGCCGGTGCGCAGGAGATCTCGCGCCTGCTTGGCGCCGGGCTGACCGCCCGCGGCTATCGCGTCACCAATCTGTTCTTCTTCCGCAAGTCGGATTCGTTCGATGAGCCGCCCGACACGATCTACTGCGCGTCGAGCCGGCCGGGAAATCCGCTGGCGCTGCTGCAAATGCTGTGGACGCTCGGCAGCCATATCAGGGCTACCAGGCCCGACGCCGTTCTGACGTTTCAGCACTTCGGCAATGTCATCGGCGCCGGCGTGGCGCGCCTGATCTGCCGCGCGCCTGTCATCGCCAATCAGGTTTCATCCGCGCTGTCGATGAGCTGGCCGGTCCGGATGGCCGACATCGTCATGGGCACCCTCGGCTTCTTCGACCGCATCACGCTCAACTCGCTGGACATGCAGCGCGAGTATTCGCGCTACCCCAGGGCCTATCGCGCGCGCATGGTGCACGTCCCGCACGGCTTCGACGACAAGGCCCTCACCCTGACGAAGCAAGCCGCGCGACAGAAATTCAACCTGCCGCCGGATCGCACCCTGCTCGGCTGCGCAGCAAGATTGCACCCGCACAAGCGGCTCGACGCGGCGATACGTCTGTTGCCGGATCAACCCTCCTGGCACCTCGCACTGGCCGGCCAGGGAGCCGACGAGGCCCGGCTGCGGCAGTTGGCGGATGAACTGAAAGTATCGGACAGGCTGCATCTGCTCGGCGAAATCACCCCGCGCCAGATGGCGGAGTTTCTCGCCGCTCTCGACGTGTTCGTATTTCCGACGCAGGCGGAGACCTTCGGCCTGGCCGCTGTCGAGGCCGCAAACGCCGGCGTTCCCTCGGTCGTCACCGATCTCCCGGTCTTGCGCGAGGTCTTGTCCGTCGAAGGAAAACCGACAGCGCTGTTCGTCGATGCCTCCGATCATGCCAAGCTGTCGGCCGCCGTCTCCAGGCTCCTGACGGACCAACGACTGAGCGACGAGCTGCGACAAAACGCCAAAGGTCTGAAGCTGCGCTATTCAGTGGACGCCATGGTGGAGGAATACGTTCGAATTCTCGGCCAGGTCATTTGATCGGGACGCATTGAAACGGGTTGGCTCGGCATGACCATCGAGTTTCGCTGTGAAATTGAGCATGCGCGGCGGTGGATGGGCCGCGAGACGCTGTCGATCGACGACCGGGATGTACCGGTCCAGATCGCGTGGACGGCAACGGCGGAGCGGCGGCCGACGGGTCTCGACATGCTGTTTGAGCTGGAACGTTTGGTGTTGCACAAGGGCAAGCACAGCGGCACCGACAGGCTGAACGTCAGTCGGGACCGGATGCAGGCTCGCGCCGGCACGCCAGACGTGATCGTCGATTTCACAGGTGCCGCGCGGGATCCGAACTGCTCGGCCCGGCAGTATCTCCGCCCGCTGTTCAATGGCGCCGCAGGCGAAAGCGCAGTCCTTGCCGCCATTCTCGCCGGCGATCTTCCGGTGATCGAAATCATCGACGAGGTCGACGGCGCAGTCCTCGATCGCGGCCACCCTTCCGGAGAAGTTGCAGCCGGCTTGAGCGGCGCGCTCGAAACGGTCGTGGCGCGAACCCTGACGATGGTGGCAGCCATCCTGTCGGGACGACCGCGCATCGTGCCGCAGCTGGCACGCCCCGCCCTAATTGGTAACGGCCGCCTGCCGGCTGCGTATGTCGCGCGCGGCCTCGCCGTATCGATCGCCAAGGAGATCTATCGCCTCTGCTGCTATGCCCCGCATTGGCATGTCGGATGGCGTTTCAATGATGGTGCCGGCGTCTGGCAGACTGGAGATCTGTCAGGGCCTCGCTGGAACGTCCTTGCCGATCCTGGAAACCACTTCTACGCCGATCCTTTTCCCATCAAATGGCAAGGAAGAACATTCGTCTTCTTTGAAGATCTCGATCACCGGGTTGGAAAAGGAATCATTTCGGCAATCGAGTTCGACGACGCCGGCCCGGTTGGAGCTGTCGTCCCCGTTCTGGAGGAGCCCTGGCACCTCTCCTATCCGTTCCTGATCGAGGACGACGGCGCGTTGTGGATGATCCCGGAGAGCTCGACCAATGGGGACGTCGCCATCTACAAATGCGTTCGGTTTCCGGACAAATGGGAGCGGCACGCGACGCTGCTTTCGGGCGTCGAGCTGGCCGATGCCACGATCACGCGACACAACGGCCTGAATTATCTGTTCGGAGCCTGGCGCGACGGCACCGGCGGCTATTCGGATTCGCTGGCGATCTATTACGCAGAGCACCTCATGGGCCCGTGGTTGCCGCATGCCAGCAACCCGGTCCTGATCGACCGCGCGAGCGCGCGGCCGGCAGGGAATTTCGTCACCATCAATGAGCGATTGTGGCGACCGGTCCAGGATTGTGCCGAGGGATACGGCGCAGCGCTCGCCCTGGCGGAAATCGTCGAACTGTCACCGACGACGTTCAAGCAGATCGTCCGTCACTCCCTGCGGCCCGGACCGGCATGGCCCGGCAGGAAGTTGCACACCTTGAACCGCTGCGGCCGGCTCGAGGTGATCGACGGATCGCGTGTCCAACCCAAGACACGTGCTTTCGGAGGCAAATTTCCATCGGCCGTTTTGTCGCCGCGAACCAGTCCCTCTACCGCCAGCTAGCGCGGATGGCTGAATTCGAAAATGTCGCTCACTTCGCCGCGTCGATCCAGATCCCCGGCAGCGAATGCTCGCGAATGTGGCTGACCAGGAAGTCGGAAAAGACCCTGATCTTGGCGGGCAGTCCGGCACGGTTCTGGTAAGCGATGTTCATCGTGAGCAGTGGCAGCTCCCACTCCATCAGAACGGGGACGAGGCGGCCCGCCGCGATATCGCTTTGCACGATGTAGAGCGGCTGGATGAGAATGCCGAGCCCCGCCAGTGCAGCGCCGCGGATGACCTGGCCGTCATTGCTGTCGAGCGTCGGCGTGATGCGAACAGTCTGCGCGCCGTTGCCTTTGCGCAGGCGCAGCGAATAGGGATCGTTGGCGAGATTGTAGACCAGCATGTTGTGACGCGCGAGATCGACCGGCTGCTCCGGCTCGCCGCAGCTTGCGAGATATGACGGCGAAGCAGCGAGCACCCGCCGCATCTGGCCGATGCGGCGGACGATGATGTTCGAATCCGGCTCCTGCTCGCGCGTCCTGATCGCCACGTCGATGCCGGCCTCGATGAAATCGGAGTACCGGTTGGCGGTGGTGATCTGCATATTGAGCTTCGGATAGCGCGCGCGGAAGGCCGGCAGCATCGGCGCCAGATAGATCACCGCAAAGGACAGCGAACTCGTGACCCGCAGCGTGCCCTGCGGCGACAGCGCGCGATCGCTGACGATGTCCTCGGCCTCCGCCAATTCGCTCAAGACGCGACTGGAGCGCTCCAGCAGTTCCTGCCCCGCCTCCGTCAACCACAGCCGACGAGTGTTGCGCTCGATCAGCCGCACCGCAAGGCGCTCCTCGAGCGCGCTGAGATGGCGGCTCGCGGCAGCATTCGACATGCGCAGGGCTTCGGCAGCTTTGGACAGGCTGCCGAGCTCGGCCGTCTTGGCGAACACTTCCAACTGGAGCAGGCGGTCCATTTTTTCGCAAATAGGAAAAGAGACTTACGATTATTGACCTTTATTTCCGTATCCCGCAAGTCAAGATAGCCAGAACACAAGCAAGATGGCAGGCGAGGAAACAGGGAAATGTCGGGCCCGATCAGGCACATCGTGATGTGGCGGCTGCGCGGGGAGACGCTCGCGGAGCGTTCCGCCGCCCGGGTCAAGGTCAAGTCCCTGTTTGAGGGGCTGCGCGGCCGGATCGACGGCCTCACCCATATCGAGGTCGGCCTCGATGTCAGCGATGTCGACTACGCCTGCGACGTCGTTCTGTTCTCCGAATTCACGGACCACGCTGCGCTCCAGGCCTATGCCACCCACCCGGAACATTTGCGCGTGCGCGAGGCGCTGGGCGACTTGCGGATCGGACGCTTCCAGGTCGATTATCCCATCAAAGAGACCGGCGCATGATCGGTACGTTCACTTTTGAAAACCTGCCCTGCCGCGTCGTGTTCGGCAGCGGAGCGTTGGCTAGCGCCAAGACTGAGGTCGAGCGGCTCGGTGGCAAGCGCGCGCTGGTGCTGACGACGCCGCAGCAGGAGACGCAAGGCAAAAGCCTGGGCGCGGCACTCGGTCCGCTCTACGCCGACATTTTTCCGGGCGCGACCATGCACACGCCGGTCGAGGTCACGGAGCGGGCGCTCGCGGCGATGAAGGCGTGCGAGGCCGACTGCGTCATTTCCCTCGGTGGCGGATCCACGACCGGCCTCGGCAAGGCACTGGCCTTGCGCACCGGAGTCAACCAGCTCTGTATTCCAACCACCTATGCCGGTTCGGAGATGACGCCGATCGTCGGCCAGACCGAGAACGGGCTGAAGACCACGGTACGCGACGCCGCCATCCTGCCTGAGACGGTGATCTACGATGTCGATCTCACTTTGACGCTGCCGGCGAGCCTGGCCGCGACCTCCGGCATCAACGCGATCGCGCATGCGGCCGAAGCGCTCTACGCGCGCGACACCAATCCTGTCACGTCGCTGATGGCGGAAGAAGGCATTCGCGCGTTGGCACGTGCCCTGCCCGCCATCGCCGCCAAGGGCGACGATCGTGAGGCCCGCACCGAAGCACTGTATGGCGCCTGGCTATGCGGCGTCTGCCTTGGCACCGTCGGCATGGCGCTGCATCACAAGCTCTGCCACACGCTCGGCGGCACCTTCGACTTGCCGCATGCCGAGACCCACACCATCGTGCTGCCGCACGCGCTGGCCTACAACGCCCCGGCCGTGCCCAACGCGATGGCGCGGATCTCGCGCGCAATCGGCGCCGCCGATGCATCGCAAGGACTTTTCGAGCTCGCGAAGCGCCTGGGTGCGAAGGTCGCATTGCGCGACATCGGCATGCCCGAAAGCGGCATCGACAAGGCTGCGGATCTCGCGGTGACCAACGCCTACTGGAACCCGCGCCCGCTCGAACGCGACACCATCCGCGACTTGATCGCGCGCGCCTGGGCCGGCGAGCCGCCCGGCGTCACCAAAGCGGTGGCTTGATTCGATGCGGCGTACGCTCATCAAATCCGCGCTCATCATCAGCATGGATGACGCGATCGGCGATTTACCTCGCGGCGACGTGCTGATCGAGGAGAGCCGCATCGTCGACGTGCGTCCATCGATCGACATCGGCGGCGGCGCGACTGAGACCGAGATCGTCGACGGCACCGGCCGCATCGTCATCCCTGGCCTGATCAATGCGCATATGCACACTTGGCAGACGGGCCTGCGCGGCTATGCCGCCAACTGGACGCTGCTGGAATATTTCCGCCGCATGCATGCCGGGCTCGCAACGGTGTTCCGGCCCGAGGACATCTATATCGCGAGCTTGGTGGGCGCGCTGAACCAGATCAACCAAGGCACCACCACGCTGGTCGACTGGTGCCACAACAATCCGACGCCCGATCATACCGACGCCGCGGTGCGCGGCCTGATCGAGAGCGGTATCCGCGCGGCCTTCTTCCACGGCTCGCCCAAGCCCGAGCCGAAACCGGGCAAGCCGCATTTCTCGGAGATCCCGCATCCGCGCCGTGAGGTCGAGCGACTGCTGGCGGGGCCCCTCGCCGACCGGGACGGCCTGGTCACGCTTGGGCTCGCCATCCTCGGCCCGCACTATTCGACGCTCGATGTCGCCATGCATGATTTTCGCATGGCGCGGGAACTGAAGCTGATCGCATCGATGCATCAGGGCGGCGGTCCTGCAAAGACGCCCGGGGGCTGGGAGAATCTGATCGAAGCTGGCGTCGTCGGTGTCGGCATCAACATCGTCCATGGCAACGATCTGCCTGACGATCTCCTGGACCGGATGGTCGCCCTCGGCGTCTCCTTCTCGGTGACGCCGGAGAACGAGATGATCCAGGGCCACGGCTTTCCGATCACCGGACGGCTGCTCAAGCGCGGCGTGCGGCCGACCATCGGCATCGATCTGGAATCCGTGCTGGCCGGCGACCTCTTCTCCGCCGCGCGCGTTGCGCTCTCGATGCAGCGGGCACTCGACAACACCGAGTCGCGCAAGGCCAGCGGCACCATTCCGGCCACGACCACGATCCTCGTCCGCGAGGCGCTGCGCTGGATCACGACGGAAGGCGCCCGCATGCTCGGTCGCGAGGACCAGATCGGCTCGCTGACACCGGGCAAGCTCGCCGACCTCGTCATCATCGATTGCTCCGATCTCAACCTCGTCCCGGTGCACGATCCCGTTTCCACCGTAGTGATGCAGACGAGCCTTGCGAATATTGAGGCCGTGATGATCGGCGGCGTGTGGAAGAAGCGGAATGGACGGCTGCTGGCCGACGGTTTGGAGGCGAAGAAGCAACTGCTCGTACAATCCGGCCGGCGGCTGGTGCACGACATCGAACGACAGGGGCAAGCCGCCTAAGGGCGAAGGACAACAACAATGGCAGACACTTCGAAAAAGATCGCCTTCATCGGGATCGGCAAGATGGGCCTGCCGATGTCGGTACTCATCGCCAAGGCCGGTTACGCCGTCACCGCGTTCGACCGGAGTACCGCACGGCTCGACGAGGCGCGCGCGCAAGGCATTTCGACTGCCGCTTCGCCGGCCGAGGCCGTGAGCGGCAAGGCCGCGATCGTCACGTCGTTGCCCGATGACGCTGCCTTGCGCAGCGCATTGCTCGGTCCCACCGGCCTCATCGCCGCGATCGCTGCCGGATCTGTCCTGATCGAGACCAGCACCGTGAGCGTCGAGGCTTCCGCAGAGGTCGACGTCACCGCACAGGCGCGCGGTGTCTTCTACCTGCGTGCGCCGGTCTCGGGCAATGCCAGCATCGTCCACACCGGCGCGCTCAGCTGCTTCGTCTCGGGGCCGAAGGACGCCTACGAAAACACAAAGCCGCTGCTCGCCGCCTTCACCCGCGCCCAGACCTATCTGGGGCCCAGTGAGGAAGCGCGATATGCGAAGCTTGCGGTTAATTTGATGATCGCGGTGTCAGCCGCCATGATGGCGGAAAGCCTGGCACTGGCGCGCAAGGGCGGCATCGGATGGCAGGACATTCTGAAAGTTCTCGACGACAGCGCCGTGGCCTCACCGATGGTGAAGTACAAAACCGCCCCACTGCGTAACCGCGATTTCGACTCGACCTTCTCCTGCAGGCAGATGGCCAAGGATCTCGACTTGATCCTGGGCGCCGGCCACGCCGTCGGCGTGCCGCTTCAGCTCGCCGCCCAAGTGCGCGAGACCTATGGCTCGCTGGTCGCGCAGGGCGACGGCGACGCCGACTTCATCGCGACCGTCAAGCACATCGAGCGGCTGTCCGGCCTCGGCGAGCCCAAACTCTGAGTCACAGAGGCATCTATGCGCAATTTCAACGAGAACACGATCACCGACGCGGTGCTGCAGCGGATCGCGGGCGCAACCGATCCGCGGATCAAGCAGGTCAGCGAAGCGCTGGTGCGCCACCTTCATGCCTTTGTCCGCGAGGTGCGACCGACCCAGAAGGAATGGGAATACGGCATCGACTTCCTGACCCGCACCGGTCACATGTGCGACGACAAGCGCCAGGAGTTCATCTTGCTGTCGGACGCGCTCGGCGTATCCATGCTGGTCGACGCGATCAACCATCCGGTGCCGGAAGGCGCGACCGAAACCACGGTGCTCGGTCCGTTCTTCGTGCAGGCGTCGCCCGAGAAGAGCAACGGCGAGGACATCTCCGGTCCCAAGAAGGGCGATCCGATGATCGTCACCGGCTCGGTGTCGACCGTCGACGGACGGCCGCTCGCCGGCGCCGTCGTGGACGTCTGGCATTCCGACGATGACGGTTATTACGACGTGCAGCAGCTCGACAAGATCGGCGACCTTGCGATGCGGGCGCGCTTCCACGCCGACCAGAATGGCCGCTTCAATTTCTGGTCGATCAAGCCGGCTGCCTATCCGATCCCGCATGACGGCACGGTCGGCGACATGCTGGAGGTTCAGGGCCGCCATCCCTGGCGCCCGGCGCACGTGCATTTCATGATCTCGGCGCCCGGCTTCGAGCAACTGGTGACCCATGTGTTCGTGGCCGGCGACCAGTATCTCGACAGCGACGTGGTGTTCGGCGTCAAGGACAGCCTGATCCGCGAATTTGTGCGGTGCCCGCCTGGCCGTGCGCCGGATGGTCGCATGGTGGACACCGAGTATTATCATCTCAACTATGATTTCGGCCTGAAGCAGGTCGCTAGCAGCGCACGAGCCGCTTAAGCTGAACGACGGCGGACCAGACAAGGGTCCGACAACAAGGCAGACAGGGAGCAAGGATGGGACCGCGGGTCAGCACGAGCATATTGGCCGATCGCCTCGCAGGCATGATCGGCCCGCGCGCGAGCGTCGCGCGTGGCGTGCTCGATCAGCATGGGCAGAGCGAGTCGCATTATCGCAACCTGCCGCCCGACATCGTCGTCTTCCCTGAAACCACGCAGGAAGTCGCGGAGATCGTCAAGCTGTGCGCGGGCGCGAATATGCCCATCGTGCCGTTCGGCGCCGGGACCTCGCTCGAAGGCAATGCGGCCGCGGTCGCGGGCGGCGTCTGCTTCGACTTCGCACGCATGAACAAGGTGCTGATGGTGCACGAGAGCGACATGGACGTCGTCGTGCAGCCCGGCATCACGCGAAAGCAGCTCAATGCGGAGCTGCGCGGCACCGGACTTTTCTTTCCGATCGATCCCGGCGCCGACGCTTCGATCGGCGGCATGACGTCCACGCGTGCTTCCGGCACCATGGCGGTGCGCTACGGCACCATGAAGGACAATGTCATGGCGCTGGAGGTGGTACTGGCCGACGGCCGCGTGATCCGGACCGCCCGGCGCGCGCGCAAGTCAGCCGCCGGCTACGACCTGACGCGGATGTTCGTCGGTGCCGAGGGCACCCTCGGACTGATCACCGAGGTCACGCTGAAAGTGCATCCCGTGCCGCAGGCGATCTCGGCCGCGGTTTGCAGCTTCGACACCCTGCACAACGCCGTAGACAGCGCGATATCCATGATCCAGTCCGCGATCCCCGTGGCGCGTATCGAGCTGCTCGACGACGTCATGATGCGCGGCATCAACGCCTATGCGAAGCTCGGCTATCGCGAAGCCCCGACCCTGTTCTTCGAATTCCATGGTTCCGAGACCTCCGTCGCCGAGCAGGCCGAAGCCGCACAGGCCATTGCCGCCGACCATGGCGGAGATGGCTTTGCATGGGCCAAGGCGCCGGAGGACCGCAGCCGACTCTGGCACGCCCGCGACAACACGCTCTATGCGGGCCTGGGCCTGCGCCCCGGCGCGCGCGCCGTGATCACCGATGTCTGCGTGCCGATCTCGCGGCTGGCGGAATGCCTCACGGAGACCCGGCGCGACGCAGACGAGCATGGCTTTATCGCCCCTATCGTCGGCCATGTCGGGGACGGCAATTTCCACATGCTGATCCTGATTGATCCGGCAAGACCCGAGGAAGCCGAAGGTGCCAAGGCGCTCCAGGCCCGCATGGTCGCCCGCGCGATTGCCCTGGACGGCACCTGCACCGGCGAGCACGGCATCGGGCTCGGCAAGATTGACTATCTCACCGATGAGCTCGGCGAGGCCGTCGATGTGATGCGATCGATCAAGACCGCGCTCGACCCAGACGGACTGATGAATCCCGGAAAGATCTTTGCAAGCGGAGCGCAGGCATGAGCACCGCCGCACTGGCCGTCGAGCCCTCCTCGCCTGTCCCGCTCCTTGAGCTGCGCAGCATCAGCAAGGAGTTTCCCGGCGTCAAGGCGTTGGATGACGTGTCCTTTGCCGTCTTCCCCGGCGAAGTCCACATGCTATTAGGGGAGAACGGCGCCGGCAAGTCGAGCCTGATGAAGGTGCTGTGCGGGGCCTACCGCGCCGATGCCGGCGAGTTCTACTTCAAGGGCGAGAAGGTCGCTATCAATTCGGCCGCGGACGCGCAGAAGCTCGGCATTGCCGTGATCTTCCAGGAATTCTCCCTCGTCCCTCATCTCGATATCGCCCAGAACATCTTCCTTGGCCGCGAGCCGAAGGGCCGCATCCCCGGCACGATCGACCGCCGCAGGATTTTGGCCGACGCCGCGCGCGTGCTCGGTACGATCGGCTTCGAGATCGATCCCTCCACCATCGTCGACAAGCTGGGGGTGGCGCAGCAGCAGATGGTCGAGATCGCGAAAGCGATCAGCCAGAACGCCCGGATCCTCGTGATGGACGAGCCGACCGCGGCGCTGTCCGATCGCGAGACCGAGCTGCTGTTCGCGCTGATCGCGCGGCTGAAGGCCGACGGCGTCTCCATCGTCTACATCTCGCACCGCATGGCGGAGGTGTTCGCGCTCGGCGACCGCATCACGGTGCTGCGTGACGGCCGCCGCATCGACGGCGTCAAACCCGCCGACGTCACGCCGGACCAGCTCGTCCGCATGATGGTCGGTCGCAACGTCGACATGACCTATCCGCGCAATTTTGCCGACAAGCCCGGCGAAGTGCTGCTGGAGGTCAAGGGCCTGAGCGCCACCACCGGAATCTCGGACATCAACATCGAGGTGCGCCGCGGCGAGATCGTCGGCCTGTGTGGGCTGGTCGGCTCCGGTCGCAGCGAGGTCGCGCGCGCGATCTTCGGCGCCGATCCCGTGACATCAGGCGAGATCATCTTCGACGGCAAGACTATCTCCGGCGAACCCGACCTCGCCGCCCGCCGCGGCATTGCGCTGATCCCGGAGAGCCGCAAGAGCGAGGGCCTCGCGCTGTTGCGATCGGTGGGGGACAATCTGGTGGTGTCGGCGCTGCGAAAGCTGTTCCCGAGCGGTCTGTTCGACCAGCGCCGGGCACAGCGCACGTCCGACGGACTGATCCGTCAGTTGCGCATTGCGACGCCCAGCGCGCGCCAGACCGTCGGCCTGCTTTCCGGCGGCAATCAGCAGAAGGTCGTGATCGGCAAGTGGCTCGCCGCCGGCTCGAAACTTTTCATCTTCGACGAGCCGACCCGGGGCATCGACATCGGTGCCAAGGCCGAAATCTTCGCCCTCATCGACCGCCTTGTCGCGGAGGGTGCGGCGGCGCTGCTGATCTCATCCGAACAGGTCGAGATCTGCCATGTCTGCGACCGCGCCTATGTGATGCGCGAAGGACGCATCGCCGGGCACCTCGCGCGCAACGAGCTGACAGAGGAGAACATCGTGCGACTGGGGATGCATCATGCGTGAGGCCGCGGTCGTTTCGCGATCCAATCCATTGCAACGCATTCCTGGCGTTGCCATCGTGCTGGTGCTGCTGGTCGCGCTGTTCAGCACGATCGCGCCCGGCTTCCTGTCCGTCGCCAACCTCTCCAATGTGCTGGTACAGTCGACGATCCTGACCATGCTCGCGCTGCCGATGACCTTGATCATCATGACCGAGGGGCTGGACCTGTCGATGGGCGCGGTGCTGACGCTGACCTCGCTCTGCGTCGCCATCGTCTCGCTCGCCACCCACTCGATGTTGCTCGGCCTCGGCGCCGGGCTCATCGTCGGCGCGGCCTTCGGCTTCGCAAACGGCTGGCTGGTTGCCATCGTGGGCATCCCGCCGTTCGTTGCGACCTTGGGCACGCTCGGCATGGCGCAAGGCCTGTCGCTAATCGTCAGCGACGGTCAGAGCGTGGTCGGCATCCCCCACAGCGTGCGCGACATCTATTCGGCGACGCTTCTCGGCGTGCCCGTGCCGATCGTGATGGCACTCGTCACCTATGCGGCCTTTCACGGCCTGCTCTATCATACCCGCTTCGGCACCTATATCTTCGCGCTCGGCGGCAACCGCGAGGCACTGCGCTATGCCGGCCTGTCACCCAACCGGCTGCTGATCGCGGTCTATGCGATCGGCGGCGCCATGGCCGGCATCGCCGGCCTGCTGATGACGGCGCGGATGAATTCAGGTCACCCGACCGCCGGCCTCGGTCTCGAATTCGATGCGATTGCGGCCGTCGCCGTCGGCGGCACGTCGTTCGAGCGCGGCAATGGCTGGCTGCTCGGCACGCTGCTCGGCGTGCTCTCGGTCGGCGTGCTGCGCAACGGGCTGAACCTGATCTCGCTGCCATCCTCGGTGCAGGTCGCGAGCGTGGGCGTCCTCGTCATCGTTGCCCTCTTTCTTGACGGCCTGCGGAGCCGCGCATGACCGACATCAGCAAAGACGCCATCGCGCCGCCCCGCTCGTTCCTGTCGCAGGATGCGATCCAGGTGTTCTATCGCCTGCTCGCGGCGCTGCTGATCTGTGCGGTGCTCGCCGTGCTCAGCGATTCCTTCCTGAGCCTCGGTAATATCCTCAATGTGCTGAGGCAGGCGAGCCTGACTTTCTTCATCGCTTCGGGCCTGACCCTGGTGGTGCTGACCGCGGGCCTCGATCTCTCCGTCGGCGCCAATGTCGCGCTGTCCGCCTGCATCGCCGGGACCGTGATCCACAAGACCGGCTCGCCGGCGCTCGGCATCCTCACCGGGCTTGCCTGCGGGGGCCTCGTTGGGCTCCTCAACGGCGTCATGGTCACCGCGCTGCGCATCCCCTCCTTCATCGCCACCTACGGCATGCTCTGGGTGCTGAACGGCCTCACCTATTGGTACATGGCGGGCGAAACCCTCCACGGCTTTCCGGCCGGCTTCCGCCAGATCGGCAGCGGCTATCTGTTCGGCCTGCCGATCCCGGTTTATCTGCTGCTGGTGTTCCTCGGCATCGGAACGCTGTTTGCGCAGCGAACGATCTGGGGCCAGGAGATCTATGCAATCGGCGCCAATCCGGTCGCGGCACGGCTCTCCGGCATTCCGGTCGCGCGCCGCCTGCTGCTGGTCTACGCGGTCTCTGGCACCATGGCGGGGCTCGCCTCGATCATCTTCCTGTCGCGGCTGAATTCGGCTGAGGCCGACATCGGCGAAAGCCTGACGCTGCCCGCGATCGCCGCCGTCCTGATCGGCGGCACATCGCTGTTCGGTGGCGTCGGCACCGTGTTCGGCACTTTCATCGGCGCGCTGATCCTGACACTGGTGCTGAACGGCATGAACCTCTTGTCGGTCAGCGCCAACTGGCAGCCGCTGGTTACCGGCATCATCGTCATCCTCGCGGTCTGGCTCGACATGAAGACCCGCCGCCGCGCGCAATGAGTTCTTGAACGACCAACAAGCAAAACGAGGGATGGAGGCAACATGAAACAGAAACTGGGTTATTTGACGCTGCCGCTGCTGATGGCGGCCGTATTCACAACGCAAGCGCGAGCCGACGGCGAGACCATCGCCGTCTTCACCAAGAACCAGACCAACCCGTTCTTCCAGACGGTGCGGGTCGGCGCCGACAACATGGCGAAAACGCTGAACGCCAAGACGCTGCAGTATATCCCGACCAAGCCCGACAGCATTCCCGAGCAGCTCAGCCAGATCGAGGACGTCGTGGTGAAGAAGCCGAGCGCCATCGTCTTCACGCCGGTCGACTACAAGGCGATGGTGCCGGGTGTCGAGAAGATCAACGATGCCAAGATCCCGGTCGTCAACATCACCGACCGCTCGGCCGGCGGCAAATTCCTCTCCTTCGTCGGCGCCGACGATTACAGCCTCGGGCTCGAGACCGCGCGCTTCCTGCTCAAGACGCTGGGCGGCAAGGGCAACATCGTCATCATCGAGGGCGTCAAGGGTTCGCTGACCAATGTCGACCGCGTCCGCGGCTTCAACGACGCGCTGAAGGAGAATGCCGGTGCAAAACTGCTGGCCTCGCAGCCCGGCAATTACCAGCGGCTCCAGGCACTCCAGGTGATGGAGAATCTGATGCAGTCGAACGCGCAGATCGACGGCGTGCTCGCGGCCAACGACGCCATGGCCGTCGGCGCGATCGAGGCGCTCGACGGCGCCAATCGCAAGGCGCAGGTGATCGGCATCAACGGCACCAAGGAAGCGATCGACGCGATCAAGTCCGGCAAGCTGCTCGCGAGCGGCGACTACAACGGATTTTTTCAAGGCTGCCTCGGCACCATGATGGCGATCCGATCCCTGCGCAACCAGCCTGTCATCGCCGAGATCGTGCTGAAGCCGACCGTCATCACCAAGGACAATTACCAGCCGTTCGACGTGCCGCTGGAGCAACGGAGCTGCCCGACTTTCGAGGAAGCCAGCAAGCTCGGCGGCAAGTAACCAAGCGCACCCATCACGACAAGCCCGGACGGCCGCTGTCGCGGCCGTCCCAAGAAAACGAGACATAAACGGAGACCATCATGCTGTTCGCCATTCACGCCCTCGACCGCGACGGCGCGCTGCCGACCCGGCTCGCCCATTACGATGCCCACAAGGCTTTCCTGAGCGACACCTCGCGCTTCGGCGTCAAGATCGTGATGTCGGGGCCGCTGGTTTCCGACGACGGCGAGAGGATGATCGGCAGCCTGTTCCTGATCGAGGCGCCCGGCCGCAGCGACGTCGAAGCCTTCAACCGAGCCGATCCGTTTGCGGCGGCCGGCATCTGGGACAAGGTCACCATCACCGGCTTCCTACGCCGCCAAGGTTGAAGGCGGCTCAACAAAAAACGCGAAAACAACCCCATGCACAGTAGAATGAGGTTGTTTTTACACATGAATTTTCGTCGCAAACGTTTTTGACTCGTCGGGCAAAACAGGAGCAGAGTGCCATCCTTGCCCGATTGTCGCGCCTACGCCTCGATCCAGAGGATTGCCGCCGGCCCAACGGCTAGCCGCTCGCCACCGCTGCACTATCTTCGAGATGACAGGCCACCCACTGCTCGGGTCCACCCGCGCGCAATGTCGGCTCCTCGGTCCGGCAGCGATCGAACACGAGCGGGCAACGGGTGTGGAAGCGGCACCCGCTCGGCGGGTTGATCGGGCTTGGCACGTCGCCCTTGAGGATGATCGGATTGCGCTGGGCGCCAGGCTCCGGCAGCGGCACCGCCGAGAGCAGCGCCTTGGTGTAAGGATGCTTTGGCGCGGCGAAGATCTCGTAGCGCGGCGCCACCTCGACGATCTTGCCGAGATACATCACCGCGACGCGATGGGTCATGTGCTCGACGATCGCGAGGTCGTGGCTGATGAACAGCAACGCCAGGCCGAACTCACGCTGCAGATCCTGCAGCAGATTGACGATCTGCGCCTTGACCGAGACGTCGAGCGCCGAGACCGCCTCGTCGCAGACGATCAGGTCGGGCTCGGCGGCGAGCGCCCGCGCGATGCCGATGCGCTGGCGCTGGCCGCCGGAGAATTCGTGCGGCCTGCGGTTCAGCGCCTCGCGCGGCAGACGCACGGTGTCCATCAGCGCCGTCACGCGGGTTTCGAGATCGATCGCAGATTTGGCGAGGCCGAAATTGCGGATCGGCTCGGCCAGGATGTCGCGCACGCGCATGCGCGGATTGAGGCTCGAGAACGGGTCCTGGAACACTACCTGCACGCGGCGGCGCATCTGGCGCATCGTGCTCGGATGGGCGTCATCGATACGCTGGCCGTCGAGGATGACCTGCCCTGCCGTGATGTCGAACAGGCGCAGGATCGCGCGGCCGACCGTCGATTTGCCGCAGCCGGACTCGCCGACCAGCGAGAGCGTCTCGCCGCGCGCGATCTCGAACGACACGCCGTCCACCGCATAGACCCATTCCGACTTGCGGCTGAACAGGCCCTTTTTGACCGGGAAGTGCTTCTTGAGGTCGTTGACCTGGAGCAGCGGGGGACTCATGCCGCGACCGCTCCCTTGGCCGCATAGTGGCAGGCCGCGACGTGACGTGGCCCCTTCTCTTCGAGCCCCGGCGCATACTGCCGGCAGAGATCGGTCGCGAGCGCGCAACGCCCGGCGAAGACGCAGCCGACGATGGGCTTGCGAAGATCAGGCACCTGCCCCGGAATCTCTGCAAGCCGCCTCGCGCTGCCGGTCAGCGACGAGCCGAGCCGCGGCACTGCGCCGAGCAGGCCCTGCGTATAGGGATGACGCGGCGAACGGAACAGGTCCGCCACCGGCGCTTCCTCGACCTTGCGGCCGGCATACATGACCATGACGCGCTCGGCGATTTCGGCGACGACGCCGAGATCGTGGGTGATCAGGATGATCGCCGCGCCAACCCGGTGCTTGAGATCCAGCATCAATTTCAAGATCTGCGCCTGGATCGTCACGTCGAGAGCGGTGGTCGGCTCGTCGGCAATGAGAAGCTTTGGGTTGCAGGCGAGTGCAATGGCGATCATGACGCGCTGGCGCATGCCGCCGGAGAGTTGGTGCGGATATTCGCGCACGCGACGCTTCGGCTCGGGAATGCCGACCAGAATCAGCATCTCGATGGCGTGCGCCTCGGCGGCCTGCTTGTCCAGGCCCTGGTGGATCATCAGCGTTTCGCGGATCTGGCGGCCGACGGTCAGCACCGGGTTGAGGCTGGTCATCGGCTCCTGGAAGATCATCGAGATGTCGTTGCCGCGGATCGCGCGCATCTCGCGATCGGACATTTGCAGCAGGTCCTTGCCCGCGAAGCGGATGCTGCCGGCGATCCTGCCCGGCGGTTCCGGGATCAGCCGCATCAGCGACATCGAGGTTACCGACTTGCCGCAGCCGGACTCGCCGACGATGGCGAGCGTCTCGCCCTCGTTGACATGGAACGATACGCCTTCCACCGCGCGGTTGATGCCGCTGGGCGTGCGGAAGTGGGTTTGCAAATTCTCGACTTCGAGCAGTGCCATCGCGATCAGTCCCTCACCATCAGAGGCTCTTGGCCATGCGCGGATCGAGCGCATCGCGAAGGCCGTCGCCGAGCAGATTGACGGCGAGCACGGTGACGGACAGGAAGGCCGCCGGAAAGAACACGATGTAGGGCTTGACCTGCCACAGCGCCCGCCCCTCGGCCATGATGTTGCCCCAGGACGGAATGGTCGGCGGCGTTCCCGCGCCGATGAAGGACAAGATCGCCTCCGTGATCATCGCACTGGCGCAAATGTAAGTCGCCTGGATCAGCATCGGCGCCAGCGTGTTCGGCAGGATGTGGCGCAGGATGATCATCGGCGTGCGCGTGCCGCAGGCCACCGCCGCATCCACGTAAGGCTGCTCGCGCAGCGACAGCACCACACTACGGACAAGACGGGAAACCCGCGGTATCTCGGCAACGGTAATCGCCAGAATGACGTTGCCGACGCTGCCGCGTGTCAGCGCCATCAGCGCGATCGCCAGCAGGATCGGCGGAATCGACATCAGGCCGTCCATGAAGCGCATCAAGATGCCGTCGGCCCAGCGGATGAAACCGGAGACGATGCCGATGGCGAGACCGACCGCGGAGGCGAAGATCGCAACGGACAAGCCGACCGTGAGCGAGACGCGCGCGCCGAACAGCACGCGTGAATAGATGTCGCGGCCGAGGACGTCGGTGCCAAACCAGTAAAGCGCCGACGGTGCGCGGGTGCGCTTGGCCGGTGCAAGTGCGGTCGGATCCACCGTTCCAAGATAAGGCGCAAAGATCGCGATCAGGACGAGCAACAGCAGCAACGTGCCGCCGATGGCAACGGTGGGATGGCCGCGCAGCAGCCCGATGAAGCCGCGCCGGATTGTGACCGGCCGGAGGATCTCAGGCAGTTGCGGCGCGAGGACGAAGCCCGCCGGCAGCGCCTGCGGATTCACGGTCGTGTCGGTCAATAGCGGATCCTCGGGTCAACGAGCGTATAAATGACGTCGATCATCAGATTGACGAGGACGTAGACGAAGCTGAACAGCAACACGATGCCCTGGATGACGGGATAGTCGCGGCGCAGGATGGCGTCGATCGTGAGCCGGCCGAGGCCGGGAATCGCGAACACGCTTTCCGTGACAACTGCGCCGCCGATCAGGAGCGCGATGCCGATCCCGATCACCGTGACGATTGGCACCGCCGCGTTCTTCAGCGCGTGGACGAACAGGATGCCGCCCTGCCCGAGGCCCTTGGCGCGCGCGGTGCGGATATAGTCCTGCTGCAACACTTCGAGCATGGTGGCCCGCGTGATACGCGCGATCAGGGCGATGTAGACACAGCCGAGTGCGATCGCCGGCAGGATCAGATTTTGCAGCCAGGGCCAGAGGCCCTGGGCGAGCGGCGTATAGCCCTGCACGGGAAGCCATTCGAGCTCCAGCGCGAAGATGTAGGCGAGGACATAGCCGACGACGAAGACCGGCAGGGAGAAGCCGAACACGGCAAAGGCCATGATGGCCCGGTCGATCAGGCTTCCCGCCTTCCAGGCCGCCAGCACGCCGAGCGGCACCGCGATCACGATCGTGAGCAGGAGCGTGACCATCATCAGCGACAGCGTCGGCCCGAGACGCTGCCCGATCATGGTCGAGACCGGCAGATTGGTGAAGATCGAGGTGCCGAGATCGCCGTGCAGAATGCGCCAGACCCAGCTGCCGAACTGGATCAGGAAGGGTCGGTCGAGGCCGAGGCTCTGACGGATGCGCTCCACATCCTCCGGACTTGCCTGATCGCCCGCGATCACCACGGCGGGATCCCCCGGCGCGATGTAGAGCAGGCTGAACACGAACAGCGCGACGATCGCCATCACGGGCAAGGTCGAGGCGATACGCCGGAGGATGTAGGAGAGCATCTGGCTTCAGCGCAGGGTCATGCGGATTTCGACACGCCCCAGAAGAACGGCAGCGGCCCTTTCGTGATGCCGGAGACGTTCTTGCGCCAGGCCGTGTAGCTGAGGAAGAAGCCGGTCGGCGCGTAGACGACGTCCTCGAGCGCGACCTTGTTGAGGCGAGCGACCGCGGCCTTCTCCTCGTCGAGGTTCTTGGCCTCGAACCAGGACGTGACCTCCTTCTCGGTGCCCGGGCTGTTCGGCCAGCCGAACCAGGCCTTGTCGCCGTTGGCGCGAATGGCGGTGTAGGGCGCCGGATTGATACAGTCCGAACCCGCATGCCAGGTGTGGAACATGTTCCAGCCGCCCTGCCCGGGCGGCGTCTTCTGTGCGCGGCGGGAGCCGACCGTACCCCAATCGGTCGCGACGAAGTCGACATTCATGCCGAGCTTCTTCAGGAGATCGGCGGTCACATCGCCGAACGCCTTGGTGATCGGCTGGTCCTGCGCCACGAGGCACGTCACCGGCTGGCCGGAATAGCCGCTCTCGGCGAGCAGCTTCTTGGCGGCGTCGAGATCGCGCTTGCCCTTCAGGACCTCGCCGCCCGCCTCGGTGTAGAGCGGCGTATCGGGCGTGAAGAAGCCGGGCAGCGGCTTCCACAGCGAATTGTCATCGCCGACGAGCGCACGCATGTAGTCTTCCTGGCTCATCGCCATCAGCACCGCGCGCCGCGCCCGCACGTCGTTGAAGGGCGGATACAGGAAATTCATGCGGAACGAGCCGACATTGCCGAGGGGATCGCCGATGTCGACGCTGATGTTCTTGTTCTTCTTCAGGATCGGGACGAGGTCCGCGATCGGGTTCTCCCACCAATCGATCTCGCCGTTTTGCAGAGCTGCCGCGGCGGTCGCCGGATCGGGCATCACGATCCATTCGACGCGGTCGAGCAGCATCTGCTTGCCGCCGGCGAGCCACGACGCCTTCTCCTGCCGCGGCACATAGTCGGCGAATTTTTCGAACACGGCTTTCGCACCGGGGACCCACTCACCCTTGGCGAACTTCATCGGCCCCGAGCCGACATAATCGCCGATCTGCTTGAACGGGTCGGTCTGCGCAATGCGCTCCGGCATGATGAAGGCGCAAGGCGAATTGTTCTTGCCGAGCGCATAGAGCATCTTCGGGAACGGCTGCTTCAGCACCCATTTGAAGGTGCGATCGTCGACAGCGGTGAGCTCCTGCTGCAGCGCCTTGAGCATCAGCCCCATCGGATCGCGCGCCGCCCAGCGGGTGAGACTCGCAACGACGTCTTTGCTCAGCACCGGCTCGCCGTCGTGGAATTTGAGCCCCGGCCGCAGTTTGAACGTCCAGGTGGTGCCATCGTCGGTCACCTCCTCGGACTCGACCATCTGCCGCTGCGGCTGGAGCGCGGAATCGACGCCGTAGAGTGTATCCCAGACCAGCGCGGCGGCATTGCGCACGACATATTGCGTGCCCCAGATCGGGTCGAAATTGGCGAGATTTGCTTGCGGCACGAAGCGCAGGGTGCGCGCGGAGGCGCCTTGTGCGATCGCCGGGGCCGAGAGGCCGCTCAATGCCAGACCGCCCGCGCCGGCCAGTCCCTTCAATACGGTCCTGCGATCCATGAAATCCTCCCAATAGTGCCGTGATGCCGGCCATCGTTGGCCAAGAACAGGTGAAACCAGAGCTCGTTGGCGTGCAAATGGTGTGCCACTAACCGGGCCTTCTCCAGCGGGAGATCCGCACCATCTGGGCCGGTCGAGACCTCAAAGCGCGGCCGCCAGCACCGGCCCGGTCTCGATATGAGGGATCGCCTCGACCAGCTTGCGCGTGTAGTCGGTCTTGGGATTGTCGAACAGCGCCCGGCTCTCGCCCTGCTCCACGATGCCGCCATTGCGCAGCACGATGGTGCGGTCGCAAAGCATGCGCACCACGTTGAGATCGTGGCTGACGAACAGCAGCGCGATGTCGTTCTCGCGCCGCATGCGGTCGAGCAGTTGCAGCACCACGGCCTGCACGGAGACGTCGAGCGCGGCGGTCGGCTCGTCCAGCACCAGGAGCCGCGGCCGGCAGGCGATGGCGCGGGCGATGCCGACGCGCGCCTTCTGGCCGCCGGAGAGCTGATGCGGAAAGCGCGGCAACAGATCCAGCGGCAGCCCCACGTGATCGGCGCAGTCTTCCACGCGCTTGCGCAGCGCATCGCCCCCGCGCATGCCGTCGAGCCGCATCAGGGGATGGGCGATGCAATCGAAGGCGGTGAAGCGCGGATTGAGGCTCTCGTTCGGGTCCTGGAACACCATCTGGATGTCTTTGCGGAAGCGCGAGCGGTGAAAGTCGCGCGACGCCACATGGCCGATCGACTGCCCGTCGAACACGATCTCGCCCTCGCTCGGATCGATCAGGCGGCAGATCATCCGCGACGTCGTGCTCTTGCCGGAGCCGGATTCGCCGACGAGGCCGACGCTCTCGCCGCCGGCCATCGTCATCGAGAAGTCCGCCACCGCCGCAGCGCCCTCGTCGAAGCGCTTTGCGAGCTTGCGCACTTCCAGCAGCGGCGGAGTCCCGTAGGCGAGCTCCTGTCTGGGCCTGCTGACGACAGCCGCGGAGCCTTCCCGCTCCTCTTCCGTCACGAGATCCTCAATCCGGGAGGTCGCGGTCGGGGACGCCGCCACCAGACGTCTGGTATAGGCGTGCTGTGGCGCACCGAACAGCGTCCTCGGACTTGCCTCTTCGACGATGCGGCCGCGCTCCATCACCGCGATACGTCGACAATATCGCGCCGCTAGGCCGAGATCGTGCGTGATCAGGATCGTTGCCATGCCGCGCGCGGCGGCAATCTCCGCCAGGAGGTCCATCACCACTTTCTGCGTGGTGACATCGAGGCCGGTCGTCGGCTCATCAGCGATCAAGAGCGCTGGATTGCAGGAAATCGCGATCGCGATCATGACGCGCTGGCACATGCCGCCGGAGAGCTCGTGCGGATAGGCGTTCATCCGCGCTTCCGGCTCGCGGATCTGGACGGCGCGCAACAGCTCCAGCGCCTCGGCGCGGGCGGCGCCCTTCGATATCCGCTTGTGAGTGAGGATCGCGTCCGCGATCTGCAGGCCGATCGTGCGGATCGGATTGAGGGCCGCTCGCGGGTTCTGGAAGATCATCGACATCGCGGCGCCCTGGAGCTGCCGGAGATCATCGCCCCTGAGTTTTGTGACGTCCTGGCCGCGAAACAGTATCTTGCCTGCGGTGACGCGCCCGGCTGAATCCAGGAGCCGCGTCGTCGCAAAACCAGTCACCGACTTGCCCGAGCCGCTCTCGCCGACGAGGCCGAGCATCTCGCCGGCTTCGACCTTGAGCGTCACGCCGCGCACGGCCTCGACCGTCCCGCGTCGCGTCGAGAATGCGACGTGGAGATCGTCGATCCTGAGCAAGTCCTCGCTCATGTGCGCATGCGCGGATCGAGAATGTCCCGCATCCCGTCACCGAGGAGGTTGAAGCACAGCACGGCCATCATCAAGGCGAGGCCCGGAAAGGCCACCAGGCACCACCGCCCCGTCGAGATGAAGCGGGCGCCCTCCGCGACCATGATGCCCCATTCCGGCGTCGGCGGCTTGACCCCAAGACCGATGAAAGAGAGGCCGGCGGCATTCAGGATCGCCCAGCCGAGATTGAGCGAGATCTGCACCGCCATCGCCGGCAGGATGTTCGGCAGCAGGAAGCGCAGCACCACCGAGAAATGGCTCTCGCCGCAGGAACGCGCCGCCTCCACCCAGCCGACATTGCGCCGGACGTTGACCTCGGCGCGCGCGAAGCGGATGTAGAAGGGAAGATTGATGATCGCGGTCGCGATCACGATGTTCTCGATCCGGTTGCCGAGCGCCGCAACCATCGCCATCGCCAGCACGAACAGCGGAAAGGCCATCATGACGTCGACGAAGCGGCCGACCGAGCGGTCGAGCCTGCCGCCGGCATAGCCGCAGAAGGAGCCTACGACGGCGCCGATCACGAAGGAGATGCCGACCGCCGAGACGGCGATGGCAAGGTCGAGCCGGGCCGCAACGACGAGGCGGCTGAACACGTCGCGCCCGAGCTGGTCGGTGCCGGCGAGGTGCGCCGCGCTCGGCGGCTGCAGGGCCTCCGAGACATTGGAGACGACGGGATCATAGGGCACCAGCCACGGTCCGAAGATCGCGACCAGGACGAACAGCAGGACACCCGCCGCGGCGACACCAGTCAGCGGATTGCCGCGCAAGATCCAGACCGAATGGCGGAGGGTTGCGCTGGTCATCCGATCGACACCCTGGGATCGGCGATGCCATAGCAGACGTCGACCACGAGATTGACCAGCACGAAGATGCCAGCCATCAGCAGCACGAAACCCTGGACCGGCGCATAGTCGGACGACAGCAGTGCATCGAGCGCGTAGGAGGCAACGCCCGGCCAGGAGAACACCTTCTCCACCAGGACATTCGCGCCAAGCATGGTCGAGAACACGATGCCGGCAATGGTGATGACAGGAAGGATCGCATTGCGCAGCGCATAGGTGACGACGACCTTCTGCCAGGACAATCCGACCGAGCGCGCGGTGCGCACGAAATCGCTGCCGAGCGAGACCAGCATCGACGCACGCGTGATCCGCGCCAGTGGCGCGATGACGAACAGGGCCATGCTCAGCGCCGGCAGGATCAATTGCTTGCAGGCCGCCCACCAGCCCTCGATGTCTCCCGCGAGCAGGAAATCAATCGACAGGAACCCGGTGCGCTGCGGCGGCAGCGAGGTGAAGACGTCGATCCGCCCGGTCGGATCAGGCGCAAGACCGAGCAGATAGTAGAACACATAGATCAGCAGCAGGCCCGACACGAAGGTCGGCACGCAGACGCCGAGCGCGCAGAACAGCCGCACGCCGTGATCGACCAGCGATCCCGGTTTCAAGGCTGCGACCACGCCGAGCGGCACCGCCGCGATCAGCGCGATCAGGAGCGCCGTGAAGGTCAACTCCAGCGAGGCCGGCAAACGCTCGCGCAAATCCTTGAGCACCGGCTGCCCCGTCATCATTGAGCGGCCCAGATTGCCGCGGCCGATATCGGACAGATAGAACACGAGCTGCTCCGGCACCGACTTGTCGAGCCCCATCTGTTTGCGGATCTGCTCGATCTCCTCCTTGCCGGCATTGGGTCCCGAGGCAAAGAACACCGCGGGATCTCCGGGGAGGACCCGCATCAGGAGAAAGGTGAAGACCAGCACGCCGAACAACGCCGGCAGCGACGACAGAAGCCGCCTCCCCGCCCGCGCCACCGTCGCACCAAGTCCGGTCATCACCTTTCAGAGCCTCCGTTTGCGGACATCACTTTTCAGTCAGATTACTTGCGGCTGACGTCGCGATAGTCGACCTGACGATGGAACTCGTAGGTATAGCCCTCGATCGAGGCCGCCATCACGGCGTCCTGGTTCGGCTGCCACAGCGGGATCTGCGGCATCTCGCTGAAATGGATCGCATTGAGCTTGCGGCCATCCTCCTCGTACTTGGCCTTGTCGGGCTCGAAGCGTGCTTCCTGCGCGATCGTCGCCAGCTCCGGATTGTTGATCGAGCTGTAATTCCAGCGCTGATTGCCGGTGTAGAAGTTGCGGTAGAAGTAATCGGTCGACGGCAGCCAGGCGACGATGCCTTCCGTGAACAAGGGCAGCTTCTTTTCGTTGATCTGCGTCGACATCTGCGCATCCGGCAGCTTCTGGATGTCGACCTTGATCCCGATCTTGGCAAGGGATTCCTTCACGAGAGCAGCCATCGGCTCCGCGGTCGAGGCCTGGCCTACGTTGAAGCTGAAGGTGGTCGAAAAACCCTCGGGGAGTCCTGCGGCCTTCAGATATTCCCTCGCCTTGTCGAGATCGGTCTTCACCGGTGCCTGGAACGGATAGATGCCGTTCAGCGGCTTGCCATCAGGCCAATTCGCACCGAACAGCGGCGCTCCGCGGCCGAACAAGGCAGCCTTGAACATATCCTCATAGGGCAGCG
Organism: Bradyrhizobium sp. MV1.5; assembly: GCF_055807615.1. Lineage (NCBI taxonomy): Bacteria > Pseudomonadati > Pseudomonadota > Alphaproteobacteria > Hyphomicrobiales > Nitrobacteraceae > Bradyrhizobium > Bradyrhizobium sp. MV1.5. Next base: position 29,486 of record NZ_JBVVPL010000005.1, read on the forward strand.
CGAAGGCGATGGCGCGGCGGACATTGACGTTATCGAAAGGCGGGATCTGGTTGTTCATCGAGACGAAGGTGATCGAATTGTATTGCGGCGTCGAGACCACCTTGAGCTTGCCCTTGGCCTCGAGCGACTGCACGTCGCTGGCCTGGAGATCGACGACGAGATCGGCGTCACCGCGCTCGACCAGATTGGCGCGGGTCGCGGGCTCCGGCACGGACTGCACGATGACGCGCTTGAAAAACGCCGGCTTGTCGGGCGAGCCGCGGTTCCAGGCCTCGTTGCGCTTGATGATCACCTGCTCGCCAGGCTTGAAGCTCTCGATCACGTAAGCACCGCTGCCAGCGGTGTGCTCCTTCAGCCAGGCGGTGGCCCAGGGATCCTCCGGAGTCGCATGTTCCTTGGCGACCTTCGAGTTGATGATCAACGGGTAGACCGTCGCGAGATTCGGCAGCGCCAGCTTGTCGGGCTTTGGCAGCGTCACTTCGATCGTGAGGGGATCGATCACCTTGAACTGGTCGGCCGACGTCAACGATCCCGTCAGCAATTGTGCCTTGCCGAGGATCGGCGCGGTGACGCAGCGATCGAGCGACCATTTCACGTCCTCGGCGGTCACGGGCGAGCCGTCCTGGAACTTGGCATCCTTGCGCAGGCGGAATGTCAGCTTCAGTCCGTCCGGGCTGACGTCGTAGGATTCGGCGAGCTCACCGGTGATCTTGTCGAGATCGAACACCCATTTGCCGTTGAGCTGCTTGCGACCGAACGCCACCAGGCGGTCGTATGTGCTCATGCTGAGCGCGAAGGATTCGCGCGTCGAGCCCGGGATGTTGGGATCGAGCGTGTTGACGGATGCGCCGGTGACATAGCGCAACGTCTCGGCCCTGGTCTGCGCTTGCGAGGGCGCGGTGGCGACGAGCAACAACGCGGTGGTGGCGAGCACGGAGGATGCCAGCCTGAAAGATACAAAACGCATTCGTTTTCCCCAATATTTTCGACAGGAACGCCAGCAGGACAGGTCAAGAAAGAAGCAAGTTGCGCGCCAGTCTCATGATGCGCTCTTGTGGACGCTTTGTCGCGGTGGCGCATGGACGATCATCGCGGTTCCTCCATGTTTCGCGCCGGCCGCGTGACCACGGCCTGCGGCACGTCGTAGGCGCGAAGCGAGGCCCAGTGTCGTTCGACATCGGCGCGGAACAGGCCGCGCGTCAGGCCAGTGACCAGCTTCGGCACCGCGGTCGTCATCGCGTTGATCGACGATCCCGACGGGCCAAAACTCATGGTGGAGGCGATGGCGAAGAGATGGATATTCGAGATCCACGGTGTCTCGCCCGCAACACGTTCGGTGAAGGCGTAATCGTCGGCGAGATAGGGAAAGCGGCCGAGCCGCGCGTTGCGCTCGCTCTCCGGGGGCTGGTAGCGGTCCGCCCAGGTTGCGATATTGCCGGCAAATGCGCGCAGCTCGCCACGTCCGGCAAAGTTCATGTCGATGCCGGTGCCGCAGATGACGAAATCCGCAGGTATGGCGCCGTGCGGCGTCTGCAATTCCAGGCCGTCATCGGTCTCGCGGGCTGCCTCGATCGGCGCGCTCTCGTGCAATGTGAAATTGGCATGATTTGCGCAGCGATCGTAAGTTGGTTGCGGAAAGCCTTCGCGCATCTCGAGGATGGTGCGCATGAAGCGCCAGCGCCAGGCATCGTCGAGATCGCTGAGATGGCTCAAGAAGCCGCGGAAGGTCAGCCAGCGATAGGGCTGGATCACCTGGATCTGCGCACGACGGCAAAGCAGGTGCACCTCGGCCGCGCCCGCTTCCAGCGCGGTCGCCGCATTGTCGAAGGCCGATGCGCCGGCACCGATCACGGCGACGCGCTTGCCGCGGAGGTTTTCGAAATCGATATCATCGGCGACCGTTGCGACCGAGCTCTCGGGCAGATGGCTCAGCGGCTCCGGGATCATCCAGCCGCCCATTCCCTCCTGCCCCGTCGCGAGCACGATCTTGCGCGCATGGAGTGTCTCGACTCCATCGCCACGTTTCACGCGTGCGGCCAACAAACCATCCGCCGCCGGCCGGATTTCCAGAAGCTCGCAGCCGTTGCGCACGGGCAAGCCGATCGTGCGCCGTAGCCAGAGCAGATACTCAGCCCAGTGCTCCCTCAGAATCAGATTCAGCGTCTGCCAGCTTTCCTTACCGAAGCGGGCTTCATGCCAAGATTGATAGGTCAGGCTCGGAATGTCGAGGTCAGGACCGGTATAGTCCTTCGGGCTGCGCAGCGTCGGCATGCGGGCATAGGTGAGCCATGGCCCCTCCTTCCCCTCCTCGGCCTTGTCCAGCAGCAGGATGTTGCTGACGCGGGAGCGCATCAGGCCGAAGCCGATGGCGACGCCGGATTGGCCGGCGCCGATCACGAGCACATCCAGCGCCGGCTTGCCGTTCGGTCCCGTCTTCGGTTCGAGCCAGGCGGCACCGGGATGCGCGATCCGTACGAGATCGGCACGAACGTGCGCTTCCAGCTCTGTCAGCGCATCACTCATGCCGCGAGCCAGCCTCCGTCGACCACCATCACGGTGCCGGTCGTGAACGAGGACGCATCGCTTGCGAGATGCAGCGCGGCTTGCGCGACCTCATCGGCCTGGCCGAACCGCTTCATGGCGTGACGATTGCGGGAGGCTTCGCGCACCTCGTCCGCATTGGCGTGACGGGCAAAGCTGCCGCGAAGCATCGGCGTATCGATCGCACCGGGTGCAATCGCGTTGACGCGAATGCCGTCGGTTGCAAAATCCACCGCCATCGTCCGCGTCAGGCTGATAATCGCGCCCTTGGCCGCGATATAGGCGCTGTTGCCCTTGCCGCCGGCCAACGCGAGCTGCGACGCCAGCGTGATGATCGAACCGCTGTTCTGCCGCTGCATCTGCGGCACGGCCGCCCGCGCCCACAGCCAGGTGCCGCCGACATTGGTGCGGAACACCGCATCCCAATCGGCCGGGCTCGTTGTCAGCACCGTGCCGCCGCAGGAAAACCCCGCGGCGGTCATCAGGATGTCGAGCCGACCGTGTCGCTCCACGACATCGCCGACGACGGTCTCGGCGAAACCGGCATCGCCGACGTCGCCGACATGCGTCGTTGCTTCGCCGACCAGGCTCAGGGTCTCCTGAAGTCCTGCGGCATCGCGATCGACTAGGGCGAGATGCGCGCCCTCTTCCGCGAAGAGCTTGGCGCTGGCGCGGCCGATACCCGAACCCGCTCCCGTGATGATGGCCGTGCGCCCTTGCAGCCGCATGTCAGATCCAGTCCTTATGCTGCGTCAACCAGGCGCTCATCGCGGCCGCCGACTCGGCGCAGCCGAACCGCGCGCGCCAGCCGAATTCATCCGCCATCCGGTTCACCGACAGCGGCGCGCGATAGGCCCCATGCAGCTTGATGACGGATTTCTCGCCGGGCGCCGCGAGCCGGCATTGCAGGCCGGGATGCAACGCAGCGTAGGCCTCGCCCCATTGCAGCGCAGGCCAAAGCCCTCCGCGGGAGATGTTGTAGAGCCGGTGGCGCGGCCGGTCAGCTTCGATCAGGATCGCCACGGCCTCGGCCGCATCCGGCGCGTAGATCCAGTCCCTCATGCCCGCTTCAGGCATGATCGCCGGCTCGCCGCGGGCGAACGCGGCCAAGATCTGGAACTGGAGGCTTGGCGTGTCGCGTACGGAGCTCGGTCGCTCCCATGGTCCGAACAGCGCGCTCAGCCGTACGCTCAGGAAATCACCGCCGAAGAGTTCGGCATGGCGCGCGACAGAGCGCTCCGAGGTGAACTTGCTGATGGCGTAGAACGAGACCGGATCGCAAGGCGTTTCCTCGTCGAGAATCTCGACTCGCGCCCCCGCGGCGCCGTAGGCCGATGCCGACGAGAGATTGACGACGCGGCGGACGCCATGACGGATCGCGGCGAGCAGGATCGGGATCTGCGCCATCACGTTGATCTCGAGAACGCGTGCGGTCGACGCTCTCTCCAGTTCATCACCGGCGGTGATCGCCGCGCCCAGCACGGTCGCATCGACGCCTTCAGCGATGAGGGCATCGATGGCATCTGCATCGGTGATATCGCCCTGCACCGCTTTGAGCCGGGCGCCGTAATCGGCAAGAGATCGCCGCGCGGATGGTGGCAACTCTGCGCGGTCATACAGCGTCACGTCATGCCCGCGCGCGAGCAGCGCCTCCGCAACATTGAGGCCGACAAAGCCGGTGCCGCCGAAGATGACGATCTTCATCGCGCGCGATCCACCATCACAGCAGTTTTGCCCCGAAATTCCGTTCCGGATCCATGTCGGCGACGAGCCGCCCCGTCGCCTTGGCCGCCTCACCGCCGCTGCGTGCCAGGAACTGTCCGCTGCCGGCGCTCGCGAGGCACTTGTTGCCGTCGATGATCACCCGGCCACGCGACAGCACCGACACCGGCCAGCCCTTCAGCTTTCGTCCCGCAAACGGCGTGTAGCCGGCGAGATCATGCATCATCTCGTCGGCGATCACGGTCTCGCGATTGGGATCCCAGATCGCGATATCGGCATCGGCGCCGACCGCGATCGAGCCCTTGCGCGGATGCAGATTGTAGATCTTGGCCGGCGCGGTCGACGTCAGCTCGACGAACTTTTCCAGGCCCAGCCGTCCGTTCGACACCATCGCGTCGAACAGCAGCGGCAGGCGCAGCTCCAGTCCCGGCAGGCCGTTGGCGACCTGCTTGAAGTTCGGATTGGGACCGGCGCGCAGCTTGCCGGTCTCGTCGTAACGATAAGGCGCGTGATCCGACGAGATGGTCTGGAGATCGCCGAGCGACAGCGCCTGCCACAGCGCCTCCTGGTCGGCATGCGTGCGCGGCGGCGGGCTGCACATCCACTTGGCGCCTTCCGCCCCGGGCTTGTCGAGATCGGCAGCGGTGAGGAAGAGGTATTGCGGACAGGTTTCGGCAAACACCTTCAGCCCCTGCCCGCGCGCATCGCGGATCACCTTGGCGCCCTCGGCGGTCGAGACATGGAAGATCATGATGGGCTGGTCGATCAGTGCCGCCATGCCGATCAGCCGTGTAAAGGCTTCGGCCTCCGACACGCGGGCGTGGCTGACGGCGTGGTATTTCGGCAACGTGTAGCCGCGCGCGAGCAGGCGCTTCACCATCCAGGCGATGATGCCGTGGTTTTCGGCATGGGCGCACAACATCGCGCCGGACTGGCGCGCGGCGAGAAGGATGTCCAGCAACGGCTCGTCGTCGACCTTGAGCCGATCATAGGTCATGAAGATCTTGATCGAGGCATGGCCCTGCTTCACCAACGCCGGAATATGCTCCTCGACCGTTTCCCTGGTCGCATCCGCAATGATCATGTGAAAGGCGTAGTCGATCACGGCGCCCTTCTTCGCGAGCGCGTGATAATCCTCGACCACCTGCGGCAGCTTCATGCCGACATGTTGTGCGGCAAACGGGATCACCGTGGTGGTGCCGCCAAAAGCGGCGGAGACGGTCGCGCTCTCGAACGTGTCGGCGTTCATGATGCCGGCCGCGGACAGCTGCTCGATATGGGCGTGGCTGTCGACGCCGCCGGGCAGAACGAGCTTCCCGCGCGCGTCGATCTCGCGCTTCGCCGGCGGAAGCCCGCGCCCGATGGCGGCGATGGTCTCACCGGAGATGGCGACATCGGCTTCAAAGACGTCGGTCGTCGTCGCGACGCGCCCACCGCGAATGATCAGGTCGTAAGCGGGTTCAGTCATGAGGCACTCCATTGATAGGCTCAAGCCAAGTGATCGAAATTTTGCAGGAAGACCAGCATGTCCCGACCGCGCATTCTCGTCATCGATCCGAACTCCAACCCTGCGGTCACGCAGGGGCTGGAGGACGCGCTGAAGCCGCTTGATTTCGACGGCGGCCCCGAACTGGTCTGCCAGACGCTGGCCGAGGGACCGTTCGGCATTGAAAGCCAGGCCGATGTCGATGACGTCACCATGCCGCTGCGCCGGCTGGTCGAGGGCGACAACAGCTCGGCCGCCTTTGTCATCGCCTGCTACAGCGATCCCGGGCTTCAGGTCTGCCGCGAAGGCACCGATCGCCCCGTGTTTGGCATCGCCGAGTGCGGCGTGCTGACCGCGCTGGCCCGCGCCGAAACCTTTGGCGTCATCGCGATCGCCCAGCGCTCGATCCCGCGTCACATGCGCTATCTCAGGCAGATGGGACTGACCGAACGCCTCGCCGGCGAGCGGCCGCTCAACATGAGCGTCGCGGAGACCGCCTCGGGCGAAGGCACGCTGGCCAGGATGATCGAAATCGGCCGCGCGCTGCGCGACGAGGACGGCGCCCGCGCCATCGTGATGGGCTGCGCCGGCATGGCGCGCCATCGCCGTCCCCTCGAAGACGCGCTCGGCATTGCCGTGATCGACCCGACACAGGCGGCAGTCACCATGGCGCTGGGTACGGTGCAGTTCTCGAATCACTAGGCGTCCTTCAGCTCTTTGGCGTCCTGCCGCGCGAGCCATTGCGCGTGGCTCTCGCGGACAAGCGCGAACGTATCCCGCTGCGTCGTGTAGAGATTGCCGAACATGCGGCCGATCGGCCGGTAGGCGTCGAGGTCGACATACATGTTGGCCTCGTCGACGAGGCCTTCGCGGGCGTGAACCCGGAGCACCTCGCCGACCAGCAGTTCGCGATCGGGCGAAAAATTCAGCGCGACATGGCGCCGGCATTCGAGCGCAAAGGGAGCGGCGGCGAGGCGCGGCACCTTCACGTCTACAGAGGGAAGCGTCGCCAGCCCTGCAGCGGCGACCTCGCTGTCGCCGGATGGAAAATCCACAGCGCAGTCGTTCATCGCCACCGACAGAGCCTCGTCCACCATGTGAACCACGAATTCACCGTCGCGATGGATGTTGCGGGTGGTGTCCTTCGGGCTGTGATCCGGCTTGTGCTGGAGACCGAGCACGATCAGCGCCGGGCTCTCCGAGAACACGTTGAAGAAGCTGAAGGGCGCGGCGTTGACCGCCCCGTTCGCGTCGAGCGTCGTCACCAGCGCAATCGGCCGCGGCACCACCACGCCGCAAAGCAGTTTGTAGCGATCGCGTGGATCGAGCTCGCGCAGGGGAATACCTGATGTGCCCTTGTCCGCCATCGACGTCACTTCTCCGGCGGCGGCACTGCGCCCGTTCGGCTGGTGATCAGCCCGTAATGCTCGATACGGCGATGCTGCGCGAAATTGAAGATCGTGGTCTTGCCGAAGGTGGTGGCGTCGAGGTCACAGGCGTGGACCAGCAGCTCGTCGTCCTCCGTCTTCGCTTCGGCGACGATTTCGCCATTGGGATCAACGATGAGGCTGCCGCCGAACAGCGGGTGTCCGTCCTCGTTGCCGGCCTTGGCCACCGCGACGACCCAGGTCGCGTTCTGATAGGCGCCGGCCTGCGCGGAGAGGCGGTTGTGAAACAGGCGTTTCTCGATGCCCTCGTCGCTCCTCTCCGCATTCACCGACGGCGTGTTGTAGCCGATCAGCACCATCTCGACGCCTTGCAAGCCCATGACGCGATAGGTCTCGGGCCAGCGCCGGTCATTGCAGATCGCCATGCCGATAATGCCGCCCAGCTCGCGCCAGACGTTGAAGCCGAGATCGCCCGGCTCGAAATAGCGCTTCTCCAGATGCTGGTGCGAGCGTTTGGTGTCGTATTCCACATGGCCGGGCAAATGGATCTTGCGATATTTTCCGACGATCTTGCCGGATTTGTCGGTGAGAACAGCAGTGTTGAAATGATGCCCGTCAGGCGTCAGCTCCGCATAGCCGAAATTCATCGCCATCTGGTGCTGCGCCGCGCGCTCGAACAACGGCCGGGTCGCCGCATTGGGCATCTCGCGCTCAAACCAATTGTCGAACTCGGCCCGGTCCTCCACGTACCAACGCGGAAAGAAGGTCGTGAGCGCCAGTTCCGGATAGACGATCAGGTCGGCGCCCTTGCTCTTGGCCTCATCCATCAGCGCGATCATGCGATTGACCACGGCCTCGCGGCTGTCTGCTCTCTGGATCGGACCCATCTGGGCGGCGGCAACGTTGACGATACGCATCAGCGATTTCCTGGTGGTGTCTTGGGCTAGGCTAGAATTTCAAATAATGTGCCGGCACGCGGCAGCATAACGCAGCATCATCCGGACTTTCCAGCCGGTCCCTGCGGATCGACATAGCGTGCGTTGCACGATGCACCCTCATGTCTGCTCCTCATCCGCAACATCGAGGCCGTGGTCCAGCGCGTCCAGAAGCTGTCCGGCCTCATGCTCGGAGATCACGAGCGGCGGTGCGAGGAACAGCGAGGTCTGCTCACCGCTGGTGCCGATCACGGCGCCTGCCTCCAGGGCCCGCTCCGCGACGCGCGAGGCGATCGGCACCTCGGTGGTGTCGGCGTGCCAGGAGCGCCAGTCCGGCCCGTGCAGCTCCACGGTCCAGTGCAGCCCCTGCCCCGCCACGCGCTGCACGCTCGGATGTTTCTGCGCGATGGCGAGCAGGCGGCGGGCGAACAGCTTTTCGAGGTTCTTCACGTGCTCAAGAATCTTCTCTTCGCTGACGACCTTGAGATAGGCGCTAACGGCGGCCATGCTGATAGGATGCCCGCGCAACGTGCCGTAATTCTGCCAGCTCGTGCCCTTGAGCCGTTCGACGATATCTTTCGACACCACCACCGCGGCAACCGCCGCCGCGCCGCCGCCGAGCGATTTTCCAAGCGTCACGATGTCAGGGCGGCTTTCGGCACCCTGGAACGCGAACCAGCGCCCGGCGCGGCCCGCACCGGTCACCACTTCGTCGGCGATCCAGTACGAGCCGGCCTGCCGCGCGCACCGCGCCACCTCGTCCTGATAGGCGCCGTCGTAATAGATGCCGCCCTGCGTGTAGTCGATGATCGTCGCTGCGGTATCCGAAAGCAGGCGCGTGGCGTCGGCCAGATATTCGCTGGGCGGGGTGTTGTTGGGCGGCGCGCCATAGATCGCGCCGTGTGGCGCCGGCAATATCCGCACGGGCGCCATCGGCGCCGGCAGCTTCGAGCCGCCAGAGTGGACCGCAAGACCGCCATGCCATTGCGGCTGCACCGTCATGCTGCGCGACAGGCCGGTGATGCCGTGATAGGCGCGCTCGCGCGTCGCCAGCGCGGACCGCTGCGTCAGCGCCTGACACAGCGACAGCGCCATGTCGTTGGCCTCGCTGCCGCTGATGCAGAAGCGCACCGCGCCGACCCAATCCTCTTCGCCACGGAACGCGGTGGCCATCAAATCGTCAGCGGCCTGCTCGCGGCCGACCCAGGTCCACCCCTCGTTCACGACGGGCGTATCCGCGGCGCGGCGGATCGCCTCCACCATGGCGGGATGACGATGTCCGAGGCCGCCGCCGGTGTTGCTGCCGTCGATGAGCTTGCGGCCGTCCGACAGATGAAAATAGACGCCCTCGCCACCGACCACGGCCATGGGCCCGCTGTCGCCGGCATTCAGCCCGGTTCGCAGCAATCTGCTCATTGCAACCCCCTCCTTTCCGCAGCCTCGACGCCGTAGCCACCGCCGCCGCAGGTCTCGATCGTGACGAGATCGCCTTGCTGCAGCACCAGGTTCGACTTGCCGTCGATCGCAACGTTCGCGCCCTGCCTGATCAGCGAGATGCGGCAGGTCTTGCCAGGCTCGCCGCCCTGCATGCCGAACGGCGCGATCACCATGCGCTCGATGCAGGTGGTCAAATGCATCGACGGCGCCAGGATGCGATACGTACGGATGACGCCGTCTCCACCGCGATGCGCGCCGGCGCCGCCGGACTGCCGGCGAATGGCTTGCTGCTCGACTTGAATCGCGTAATTCGCCTCGATCACCTCGACCGGCGTGTTCGAAGTGTTGGACAGATGCACCCGCGTCGCCGAGATCCCGTCCCGATCATGCCGCGCGCCCTCGCCACCGCCGTGGACCTCGTAGAGCATCTTCCACGAACCGTTCTGTCGCGGTTCGGCGAAGAAGAGGACGCCCGCCGTGGTCGCCCCGCCGGCCGACAGACGTTCGGGGATCGTATTCTGCATCGCGCGAAAAATCGCATCGACGATGCGCATCGAGGTCTCGTGGTTGCCGGCCGCAACCGAGGCATTCCACCCCGGCTCCAGGATCGAGCCCGGGCGCGTGATGATGGTCAGCGGCCGCAGCGCGCCCGCGTTCTGGTTCATGTCGCGCCCGCTCATGATGCGCGCGGCATAGGCCACCGCCGAGCGCGCCATGAACGGCGTCGTGTTGCAGAAATTCGAGACGCGGTCGCAGCTTCCCGAGAGATCGAAGGTCGCTTCGTCGCCGGCGATGGTGATCTTGACATGAATGCGCGCGGGCGCATCGTCGGCGCCGCCGTCGTCCAGATAATCCTCGCCCTCGTAGACGCCATCAGGCAGATCGCGCAACGCCTCGCGCATCTCGATTTCGGAGAGATCGTGCAGGCGCGACTGCGCCGCCGTGAAGACCGCCTTGCCGTGCTCGCGGCAAAGGTCGACGATGCGCTTCTCGCCGGCCTTGGTCGCTGCGATCTGGGCGAGAAGATCGCCCTCGCAGGATTCGGGATCGCGAACATTGGCCTTGAGCAGCTGCACGATCGGCGTATTGACGCCGGCTGCCGTAGCGATCAGAACCGGCGGAATCCGCATCGCCTCCTGGAAGGTGTCGATCGCTTTCGCAAAATAGCTGCCGGGCCAGGTGCCGCCGATATCGGGCCAATGCGCGAGGCTGACCGCGAACGCGACGATCTCGCCATCGACGAAGACGGGGCGCACGACCTTGACGTCGTTGAGATGGTTGCCGCCGAGCGGGCCGACATTGTAGATCAGTGCGTCGCCGTCTCTTAGGCCGTCCCGCGGCACCACCTTCAGCAATTCGAGGACCGTATAGGCCATTGCGCCGAGATGGATCGGAATGTCGCGACCCTGTCCGACCAGGTCGCCGCGGCCGTCCGTGATCGCCGACGACAGGTCGCCGGCCTCGCGCAGCAGCGGCGAGCGCGCCGAGCGCGTCATCACCAGGCTCATCTCCTCGGCCGCGGCCGAGAGCCCGTGCCTGATGACTTCGACGACGAACGGATCGAGCTTCATGCCGCCCCCCGCGTCAGGAACAAATTGCCTGAAACATCCGGCCTTGCCTGCCAGCCGGGCGGGACCACCACGGTCGACCATGCGTCTTCAATGATGGCCGGGCCGCTGACGATTTCGGTCAGCGACGCGCGGTCGATGATGCTTGTCGCGATGTCGTGAAAGCCGTCGAACGAGCAGCTGCGCTCGCCGGTGGATACCGTCCTGACCGCGACGGTCGGCCGGCTCACGACGGTCGCCGACGGACGGCGTGCCTGCACCCGCACGGATTCGATGACGCAGCTCTCGCCCGTCGCATAGCCGAACAGCTCGTGGTGCCGGGCCAGAAAATCCCTCTTCAGCGTGATGACGTCGAGCGGTCGCGCGAACGGCACCGGAATGGCGTCGTTCTGCGCCGCGTAGCGCATCAAGGCCACCAGCTCGATCTGAATCTCGGTCGCGGCAACGCCGTTGGCAATCAGCGGCGCCGAGGCATCGTCGATCAGCACCCGGATCCGCTCGGACACACGGGCGAGGTCGATGCCGTCGAGCGCCACGCGCAGGGTTTGCTGCTGGAGGAAGCTGAAATCGGCGGTGAGACAACCCAGCGCCGAAAACGCGCTCGATGCACTGGGAACGACGACCTCGGCGATCCCGTAGAGATCGGCCAGGCCCGCGGCGTGCATCGGCCCGCCGCCGCCGAAAGCGAGAAGCGTGCAGTCGCGTCCGTCGATGCCCCGCTCGACCGTGACGCGGCGGAGCGCACGCGCCATTGTCGCATTCGCGACCTTGATGATGCCGAGCGCGGTTTCGGTCGGGCTCAGCCCCAGAGTGCGCGCGATCGGCGCGATCACTTCGCTGGCTGCCTGGATGTCGATTCCGATCCGGTCGCCAAGTTTGGTGTCGGGATTGAGATAGCCGAGCACGGCGTTGGCGTCGGTGATGGTCGGCTCGGTGCCACCGCGGCCATAGCAAGCCGGCCCCGGCTCGGAGCCGGCACTTTCCGGTCCGACGGTCAGGCCACCGGGGCCGTTGCGAACAATCGATCCGCCGCCCGCGCCGATCGAGTGAACCGCAAGCATCGGCTGGCGCAGCGGCTTGTCGCCGAGCATCCGGCCGTCTGTCATCTCGGCCTGGCCGTCAACGATCAGGCAGACGTCGGTCGTGGTGCCGCCCATGTCGAACGTCAGCATCCGCGATGTGCCGAGCTGGCGCGCGATGCTGACGGATGCGGAGACGCCGGCCGCGGGGCCCGACATCGCCATCACCAGCGGCCGCCGCTTCACGGCCGAGATCGGGACCATGGCGCCGGCCGAATGAAACACCTGCAGGCCGGGACCGATCGGCAGCCGTTGCTCCAGCTCGCTGAGATATTCCACCGCGATCGGCATGGCGGCCGCGTTGAACACGGTCGCCGAGGTCCGCTCGTATTCGCGCGCCTCGGGATTGACCTCGTGCGACAGCGAGACGTGGGCGACGACGCCCTTGAGCCGCTCGCCGAGCATTTTCTCGTGCACGGGATTGGCATAGGCGTGAAGCAGCGCGACCGCGACGCTCTGAACTCCGGTCCCCTTGAGCCAGGCCACCAGGCGCTCGATCTCCGCGTCATCCAGCGCCTTCAGCACCCGGCCCTCGTGATCGAGGCGCTCGGCGAGGCCAAAACATCGTTCGGGCGGCACCAGCGACGGCGATTTCGGCGGGACGTCGAGACGATAGAGATCGCGGCGGCGATAGCGGGCGATCTCCAGCACGTCGGCAAAGCCTTGGGTCGCCACCAGCGCCACTTTCGGCAGACGTCCTTCGACGATGGCGTTGGTCACGCGCGTGGTGCCGTGGACGAAGCGCTTGACCTCGCTCTTGCGCAGGCCCACCGCCTCGATCGCCTCCAGCATCGCCTGAACCGGAGCTTGAGGTCGCGACGGCACTTTCGCGATCCGCGCCTCCGCGGGGGAGTGTCGGATCGCGATGATGTCGGTGAAGGTGCCGCCGATATCGGTGCCGACTTCCCAGTGGTTTTCGTCGGTGCTCATGTGGCGTCAGCTACGGACGACGTTCGAACCGGACGCGGGGCCCTTCCCGTCCTTCGCGAAGTTCAATCCCAAGCCCAGAGCGCTCATCATCATCCCCTGTCATGCCACCGCTTGCGAGCGTGCGACAGAGCGATGGCCTCGGGATAGGGCCGGAGTTGTCGCAACGCACAGGACCGGCCCGCAACCGGCGCGACGCGCCGAGGCACTTTTTAGTGCAGCGCTGCCCGCATGGAGAGCACGTCAGTGTGGATCGTTCCACCCAGGATAAGTGCAGCGCACACGAGTTTTCCAGGGCGAAAAGCCACATCCGTTGCACTGCAATCCACGCGCGGCGCAAATACTGTCTAATTTGCAGGCGATCGACCGGCGCTCCGGGCCATGCGATTGCTTATGAGCTATGCATGCCAGTCGGCTCAGCCTCTCTTTATTGTACGATCAGTAAGCGGTGGTTTTGCCCGCTCAACGCCTCGCGACGAGGCGGCGCCAGCCGATGGCAATGCCCGTGATGGAGAACAGAAAGCCGAGGGCGCAGAGCCCGACGACCAAACCGTCGCGCAGCAACGGGCGCGCGACGAGGGCGGGAAAATCCAGCGTGTGCAGCGCGCCGTAGAGCCAGCGATAGACCCGCCGCGACGAATCCAGCCTTTGCAGCAAATTGCCGTCGGCGCCGTCGATGTCGAACCAGAGGTCGCCGCAGTACGAGCGGTAGACCGGGGCACCCGGAACGGTGGACTGCGCGGGATAGTTGTCGTTGTCGGCAAGTACGGACGGTACGCCGCAGCCGGCCGCGAGACGCGCGGTCGGCCTCTCGACCTCCTGCACATCCAGAGATCCCGTCGCCCCATCGCGGGGCGCATCCCCTGCCTTAATCAAGGTCTGAGCGGCAAGAGCGGTGCGATCCCGCCGATAGAGATTGCCGTTGAAGGCAAACCATTCGATCTCACGGGCCGACGGCGACACAGGCTGCCGATCGAGCGATGGGGCAGCCGTCCAATTCGGTGAAGCGTTCATCACGCTGGATTCAGCCGAGGTCAATTGCCCACGCGAGAACAGCCGCCCGTGATCCATCGAGAGCCAGCCACTGAAAATCCAGGTCAGCACAAACACCATCGCCGCGAGGCCGATGAGATGATGCAGCGCATGCCAGCCACGATAGGGCGAGCCGATCAGACCGCATCGAGGTTTGATCCGCGCGAGGCCGAGCACAGCGCCCAACAATGCTGCGATCAGGGCCAGCAGCGACAAGGTCCAGACCACGCGATCCCACAGCGACCAATTACTTCGCAGGACTGTCGGATAGATCCAGTGCAGCACGCTGCCGACGAGATTCCAGGTCCGCTCGCTGCGCGTCGTATCCAGAACGATCTCGCCGGTGAGCGAGGAGACATAGACCTCCGTTGCGGCGGCGTCGCCCAGGGCAACTCGAAACAGGGGCCGATGGCGGTCAAAGCCGTTTGGCACGCTCCATTGGTCATAGTCCGCGCGCGCGACGATCGCGGCTTGCGCGGCATCCAGCCCACGGCTGCGTGCGTGGTCTCGCGCGATGGCCAGCGCGACCTCGGAAGACGAGACCGACGCATCGGCCCCATCGGAGGCGCGGACTGCGCCCGCGCGCGACGGCCCCGCGACGACATAGACCGGTCCGTTGCTGCGCTGGATCAGGCGAACGCGCGTCGCATCCGCGATGCCGCTCGCGGCAACGGCATCGGCGACCGCAATCCTGGTCTCAGCGCTAGCCAGCGGCACGAGCCCGGCAAAGCGTTCAGATTCCGTCAGGGAGGGAAACGGAACGAAGTGCATCACGATCCCCGTCGCGAACCACATCGCGAACAGCAGGCAGAACGCGATCCCGAGCCATCGATGCAGCAGGACGATCGCGCGCATCATCGATCAGCGTCCTACCACTTGAACGCGGCCGAAATTTCATAGGTCCTAGGCGCGCCCAGCAGGATCTGGTCGGGATAGAACGGATCGCCCCAGATCGCGTAACGCTTGTCGGCGATGTTGCGCACCCGGAAGGTCAGGCGGGCCTGGTCGACCGCGTTGAACACGGTCTTGGGGATGTCGACGAAGGCGTAGACATCGGCCACGGTGTAGGCCTTCAGCGTCACGGTGTTGGCATCGGTGTTGTAGCGGTCGCCGACATGGCGGCCGGTGATGCCGAGCTCGACCGCCCAGGGCGTGAAGAAACGGTACGACGCGCCGGCATTGGCGACGACGCGCGGCACGTTCGGCGGCGTGTTGCCGGCGAACGAGCCGCCGACAAAATCGTAGTCGGCGTAGCGCGCATCGACATAGGCGATGTTGCCCCAGAGACGCAGAGGCTCGATCGGACGCACGGACGCGGCAAGCTCGACGCCCTTCGATTCCTGCCGTCCGGCAAGATTGAGCTGCATGCCGCCGGCCGCGGCATAGACGTTCTTGCGCAGGATGTCGTAGGCCGAGAACGACCACTCCGCCCGGTTGTCCCAGAACAGATGCTTGACGCCGGTCTCATAGGTGCGCGCGGTGGTCAGGTTGAGCGGATCGGTCGGATTGAGCAGGAAGATGTTGTTGGCTGCGATGTCGGCGCCGGTCGCATATTGGCTGAAGAAGGTCAGGCCCGGAACGGCTTCCCACGTATAGCCGATACGGCCGGTGGTCGGGGCCCACGATTGCGAGAACGGGAAGTTCGCCTTCTCCAGACCGAACTTGTCGGTCGAATTGCGGTCGAGCCCAATATGCTCGACACGCAGGCCACCAACCAGTGCAAAGCTGCGCGTGAGCTTCAGCCGGTCCTCGAATGACAGCGCCTCATTGTCGATGCGCGCGGTCTGCTGCTGAATAGTGAGCAGGCCGTAGTAGCCGCGGGGCGGATCGACCAGTGGAACGGAATCGCCGGGGAAATTTGCGGCGCCCGGCCTCACGAAATCAAGATAGCTCGAGGACAGCGTCGTGACCAAGCGGTTGTCAAAGCCGGCGATATTCGCATCCCAGATCAGGTCGGTGATGTTGCCGACCAGGCGTTGGCTGTGCGCGACATAGAAGCGCTCACGGTCCACCAGGTTCGTACCGGAATTGAACGCCTCGATCTCATTGTTGAACCACGTGCGCTCTGCGCCGTAACCATAGGCCTGGCTTTTCAGCGTCAGGTCGGGCGCCAGCTTCAGCTCGAAACCGCCGCGCAGCCAGACCTCCTGTGCGACGTTGCGATTGTCGAGAACGTTGTAGTTGGTGTTGAAGGTGCGGTCATCGATCGTGACCGCACCGAGATTGGTTTTGTTGTAGTTCGAGATGTAATTGCCGGACACGATCCCCGTCGTCGCATGCGAGCCACTGAAGGCAATCGGCACCAGCGGCGCGCCCCAATAGGCCTTCGAGCGGTCCTCGCGGTACTCGATCGCGCCCCAGACCTTGAGACTGTCGGAGATGCGGTAATTGAGCTGGCCCGACACGTCGAGCGTCTTGGTGTTGGTGTCGTCGGCAAAGCCGTTGAGCGAGGAACGGCTGACGTCGAAGCGATAGTCCAGCCCCTGCACATTGGTGCTGCCGCCCGAGCCGTAATGCGCCCGGAACGAATTGAGCGAGTCCCAGGAGAAATCCGCCTCATTGCGGATCGGACCGGTGTGCGGCTGCTTGGTGACGAAGTTGATCGCGCCGCCGGCGGCGCCCTCGCCCGACATCAGCGATGCCGGCCCCTTCAGGAATTCGACAGCCTCCAGATTGGCCGTGTCGGTGATCCGCGAGGTCATGTTCTGCGGACCGATCTTGATGCCGTTGTAGAGTGTGTTGATCTGGCTGTTGGTGAAGCCGCGCATCGAGAAAGCCGAGGGTTCAGCCGGATTGTCGCCGGCTGTGACGCCGACTGCTCCCTGGGCGACGTCGGACACGGTGCGATAGCCCTGCTCGCGCATGGTTGCGGCCGAGATCACTTCCACGGTCGCGGGCGTTTCGCGCACGGTCAGGCCGAGGCGCGAGGCGCTCTCGGCGACGGCATTGGTATTGAGCGGCGTCTGCGCAACCGCGGTCGGCACGATAGGCTTCGGCGTGACAGATGCGGGCGCTGGCCTGCGCGCCGCTGCGCGGCGTGGGCCCTGCACGTCTCGTGCGGCCGGGCTGGCCTGCCTACGGGATTGTGGCGCCGAGACCTCGACGGGCGGCAGTGGCTCGCGGGCCTGCTGCGCCAAGGCCGCTGGCATGTCGATGGCGACAAAAGATGTGAGCGCCGCGGATGCGAGCAGGAGCGCGCGCGGTCGTACAATGCGAACGGGAGACACGGTCTTGGACCTCGGTATGACGTCAGTGGCACGTCACAGCGAACCAAGGTCCCATCTTCCGGCTCATAAGCCTTCCGATGAAGCCGAATGTCTGTACTCCCCGACCGACATCTTCGCGTGTGACCACGGCTGACGGCAGGTCTCCTGGCTCGCGGGTCAGTACCTTGCATCGCCTTCCCGGGACCGAGACACCCAGTGGCACGTGACGCAAGATTCGCCGCTTACAGTTGCGGGGGCAGCCACGGCATTGGGGACAACGTCCCCGCACCGCATTCCCTTTTCATCCCCTCTCGGGGAAACCGTCGCGAGCATCTAGGATTACGATCCAGACAGAGTCAATGTGCCAGTTGCGGCGTTATCGCCACAACGACCAGTTTCCTTGGAGATAAGCATGGAAGGCGAGACCTTCCTCTGGCTGATACGGCACGCGCCCGTCGATGGCGTCACGGGGACGATCCATGCAGCCGACGCGCCGGCCGATCTCGGCGCTCGCGCGCAGCTGGAGGCGCTGCGGCAGCGCCTGCCGCGGGACGCCGCGAGCTATGCGAGCCCTTCGCGGCGCACGGTCGAGACGGCTCGCGCGCTGGGGCGCGAGCCGCTGCAGGTGGACGAATTCAGCGAGCAAGACTTTGGCGAGTGGACCGGCCGTCGGCATGACGAGCTCGCCGCGACCGGTGGCGAGGCCTATGCACGGTTCTGGAGCGATCCGGCGCGCGGACGGCCGCCGGGCGGCGAAAGCTTTGAGGATCAAGTCGCGCGGGTCCGGCTGGGTCTGTCGAAGATCGGCGCCGGGGCCGCAACGCTCGTCGTGCATTCCGGCACGATCCGCGCGGCGCTGTGCATCGCGCTGGATCTGACGCCACAAGCGGCGCTGCGCTTTGTGATCGATCCGCTGTCGCTGACGCGGATCGACCGGCTCGCGACCGGCTGGCGCGTCGTCTGCGTCAATCAACCGATGATTTGATCAGGCCGGACGATCAGGCACATTGGCCTGCGCAAAGGTCGCCATGCCGTTGTGGAGCGCACAGGCCGACCGCACCAGCGGCAGCGCGATGGCCGCGCCCGATCCTTCGCCGAGCCTGAGATCGAGGCTGATCAGCGGTTGCACGTTGAGCGCGCGAAGCACCAGCCGATGCCCCTGCTCGGCGGACTGATGCGAGGCCAGCAGGAACGGCTGGCACGACGGGTTGAGCCGCGCCGCCGCCAGCGCCGCGACCGACACGATGAAGCCGTCGATCAACACGGGGATGTGGCGCTGCGCTGCTGCGATAACTGCACCGCAGATGGCCGCGATCTCGAGGCCGCCGACGGCGCACAGGATCTTTTCGGGCGAAGCGCCCGCAATGCCATGGCGTGCGATCGCAGCGTCGATCACCCGCGCCTTGTGCACACGGCCGGCCGCGTCGATGCCGGTGCCGCTGCCCGCGATCTCTTCCG
Organism: Bradyrhizobium sp. MV1.5; assembly: GCF_055807615.1. Lineage (NCBI taxonomy): Bacteria > Pseudomonadati > Pseudomonadota > Alphaproteobacteria > Hyphomicrobiales > Nitrobacteraceae > Bradyrhizobium > Bradyrhizobium sp. MV1.5. The sequence goes on from NZ_JBVVPL010000005.1 coordinate 48,265, forward strand.
CGCTCACGCCGAGCAAGCTCGCCGCAATCGCCGCCGATGTCGTGGTGTTGCCGATGCCCATCTCGCCGAAGATCAGAAGATCGGGCTGCCCGGCCTGCGCGCGCGTCACCGCACGTCGTCCGGCTTCGAACGCAAATGCCAGCTCTGTGGGGCTGAGCGCAGCTTCGACGCTGAAATCGCGCGTGCCGCTGCGCGGCTTGTCGGTCACGATCCCAGCCATCTCCTCCTGCGCCAGCGTGCCGGTGTCGACGACCTCCAGGCTGGAGCCCAGCTCACGCGCGAGCACCGAAATCGCAGCGCCGCCGGAGGCAAAATTCGCCAGCATCGCGATGGTCACTTCTTGCGGATAGGCCGAAACGCCCTGCGCGACGATGCCGTGATCGCCGGCGAAGATGATGATCGGCACCCGCGCCGCGCGCGGTTGCTCCGTTGCTTGCAGGCCCGCAAGCTCGATCGCGAGCTGCTCGAGCCGGCCGAGCGCGCCGGTCGGTTTCGTCAGTTGCGCCTGCCGCGCCACCGCCGCCTCGCGGTGGACTGCGGAGATATCCGGGCATTGTTGGGTGACCCATTCGGGGAGCATGCTGCCTCGCTTGCCTCACGGCCTGCGCTTGAGGATGTAACTGTCCATGATCCAGCCGTGCCGCTCGCGCGCCTCTTGCCGCACGGCGACGATACGCGGGCCGATCTCGGCCAGCGCGCCGGACATGATAATCTGATCGGGCAGGCCGAGATAGGCCCCCCACCAGATGTGCAGGTCCGCCGGATCAAGCGACTGGAACGCCGTGCCGCCATCGAGCATCACCACCACGGTATCGACACCTTGCGGCCAGCCGCCCTCGCGCAAGCGACGTCCCGTCGTGACCAGAAAGGGCTCGCCGATATCGTTGAGCGGCAGCGCATGCGCCGCACACAGCGCCTGGATCGAGGTGATGCCGGGCACAACCTCGATCTTTGGCGAGGGATTGAGCCGCCGCGCAATGCGCAGCGAAGAATCATAAAGCGAGGGATCGCCCCAGATCAGCAGCGCGACCTTGCCTTTGCCTTCGAGATGATCTGCGATCGTCTGCGACCAGACAGCGGCCACGGCATCGTGCCAATCGTCCACGCCCTTGCGATAGTCCGCTTCAGCGGCGTCGCGCACAGGCAGATCGAACTCGGCGATACGTGTCTTGTCGCTGGCGAGCACATCCGCGCAGATCGTCCGCCTGAGATCGGCGAGGTCGGACTTGGCCGTCCCTTTGCGCGGGATCAGGACGAGATCGGCCGCGTTGATGGCACCGATGGCGGCGCGCGTGAGCTGCCCGCGATCGCCGCAACCGATGCCTATCAGGGAGAGCGTGAGCATCGTGCCTGCGAGGGGCGGCCATTAACAGCCGCCCGTTCGCTTGTCTCTAGGCCGCGTTGTGCAAACGCGGCGTGACGAGGCCGGCCGCGGTGACGCCGCGCAGCGACTTCGCCAGCGCCAACACACCGAGATCGGCGATCGGCTCGATCACGATGACGAGCGCATAGGACGCCGCGAAGGTCGCGATGCTGGCAAGGTTGGTCGCGGCAAAACCGGCGCCATAGAGCGCCCAGAACGCCACCCAGGCGATGACGCCGGCCTGATAGGTCGTCGAAAGCGCCAGCGCCTGGCGGTACTTCAGATCGACATAGGCCGTGTTGCGCGAAATGATCCGCGTGGCGATTGCCTGGATCCCGAACAGCGGCACCAGCAGCGTGGTGACGTTCATGCCATATTGCGGCAAGTCGGGCGGCTCGAAGAAGATGCCCTGGAACAGCAGGCCGAACGCGAGGCCGAAGGCCGCAGGCGCCGCTCCAAACAGCAGGAACAAGGTCGAGCCGAGGATGAAGTGCACTTCGGAGACGCCGACCGGGAAGTGCGGCAGGATCTCGAAGAAGACGAACACGAGGCCCGTGGTGGCGAGCGTCCGCGCTGCGAACGACGTGATGCCCTGCTCGCGCACGGTCTCGACCGCGAGCTTCAAGGCAACGCCGCCGACGGCGATGCCGGTTGCATAACTCAGCACAAGCTTGGCGTCCGAGACTAGTCCGGGTTCGATATGCATGGCTCAGATCCTTCTTGCCGTCACACCCGACGGCCTTGGCCTCAAAACGTGCACGGCCGGTCTCCTGGCTCGCGGTTCACTGGGAGTCTCCGACCTTCCCGGGCCTTGCGGCCCAGTGGCTGATCGAAGTCCCTCACCGCTTACAGTCGCGGGGGCGGCTGGGGTTTTGGACGCCGCAACTTGGTCCGCCCACCCCCATTCCCGATTATGCTCCGGCGCTTTGCGCCGCGTCGAGCACCATGCCTCTCTTGTGTGCCCCTTTCGCCAGCCGGGCGTCAAGGGGCGAAGGGCGGCCGAGAGCGTCATGACGGATAATCCCCCGCCAGCGCGCCGAACAGGATGACGGCCGCCGTGGATGCCGCTCCGCCCCGCGCAAGCTGCTCGGCAAGTTCCGAAATGGTGGTGCGGACCAGTCGCTCATCGGGACGGCCGAGCGATTCGGCAAACAACGCCGGCGTGGTCGGGGCGAGCCCGTGCTCGATCAATTTTGCGACGAGCGCCGGAAATGTGCGCCGGCCCATATAGACCACGGTCGTCGCCTCGGGATCGGCCAGCGCCACCCAATTGAGGTCTGGCGGCAGCTCGCCGGTGACGTCCGCTCCGGTAATAAACTGCACCCGGCGCGAGGTGTGACGCCGGGTCAGTGGAATGCCGGCCTGAGCCGCAGCCACGCAGGCCGTGGTGACGCCTGGAATGATCTCGTAGCCGATGCCGGCTTCACGCAGGGTCTCGACCTCCTCCTCAAGCCGGCCAAAGATGCCGGCATCGCCGGACTTCAATCGCACCACGCGCGCGCCTGTTACGGCGTAGTCGACCAGCAATCGATTGACGTGGTGCTGCTTGGTCGAGGGCCGTCCCGCCCGCTTTCCCACCGCGACGAGATTGGCGCCGGGCCGGGCCAGATCGAGGATCGCGCCCGAAGCAAGATCGTCATAGAGCACGACGTCGGCCTCGCGCAGCCGCGCGGCACCCTTGAGCGTGAGGAGCTCGGGATCGCCGGGGCCGGCGGAGACGAAGGACACAAAACCGCTCACCGGTCCTCCGCGATCAGATGGAAGAACGTGCCGGTGGCTTGTCCCCGCCGCGAGCCGGTCTCGGCGATGACCGCGCCTGTCGCGTCGTGGACGACCGCCAGCGCCATGTCGGGCTGCGCGACGATCGTCGAATAGTGGAATTCGTGGCCACGCAGGCGTGCGCCGGCCTGATGGCCCGGCATCGGCGCGGCAAGCTCGGCCAAACGATAGCCCAGATGCATGCGGCGTTTGGCAAAGCTTGTCTCAAGGCCGAGCAGGCCCGTCATCTCGTGGCTGATGCCGTCGGCGTCGGTCAAAGCGCTGCCCAGCACCATATAGCCTCCGCATTCGCCGTGCACCGGACGCGTTTCGGCGAAGGCCCACAATCCGCTGCGGAAGCGCGCATTGGCCGCGATCCTGCCGGCCTGCAGCTCGGGATAGCCGCCAGGCAGCCAGCACACATCGGCGCCCGGATCAGGGCCCTCGTCAGCGAGCGGCGAGAATGTCGATATCTCGGCGCCCGCCGCGCGCCACGCTTCCAACATATGCGGATAGACGAAGGAGAACGCGGCGTCACGGGCCAACGCAATGCGCTGGCCGGGCGGCGTCACGTTCAGGCCGCTCCCGGCAGATGGCGGTGACCAGCTGGCAGCCGAACGCAACACCGCGTCAAGATCGACATGCTCGGCGACGAAGCGCGCGGCCTCGTCGATCAGCTTGCCGATCTCCGCCTGCTCCTCGGCCTGGACCAGCCCGAGATGCCGCTTCGGCAGGCTGATCTCGGCATGGCGCGGCAGCGCGCCGAACACGGCGATGCCGGCGTCCAGCAGCGCACGCCGCACGAGAGCTTCGTGGCGCGGGCTCGCAACGCGATTGAGCACGACGCCCGCAAGGCGCACACCGGGGCGGTAGTCGCGAAGGCCCGCCGCGATTGCCGCCGCCGTTTGTGCCTGGCCGGATGGATCGATCACCAGCAGCACCGGCCAGTCCAGCATCTCCGCAATGTCGGCGGTCGCCCCGGTGCCGCAGACGCCACGGGCAGCCACGCCGTCGAACAGGCCCATCGAGCCTTCGGCCAGCACGACATCGGCGTCAATGCCGCGACTGACGAGATGCGAGATTGTCCCGCGATCCATCGCCCAGCTGTCGACGTTGACTGAGGCGCGTCCTGTCGCGGCTGCATGAAACGCGGGATCGATGTAATCGGGGCCGCTCTTGAAGCACTGCACCCGCAATCCGCCGTTGCGCCAGGCGCGGGCAAGCGCCAGCGTCAGCGTGGTCTTGCCGACGCCCGACGCCGGCGCGGAGATGACGAGCCCTGCCGCCATCACGACACCTCCGGAAAGCGCGGCTCGGCGCCGACCGGCCGATAGCGACGGTCATAGTCGGCGGCATAGAGACGGCTCTCGGAAAAATCCGCCGAGCCCAGCGTTCTGCCGACCAGAATCAATGCAGTGCGCTCCATCTCGCTGCCGACAGCAGCGTCGAGTGTTGCGAGCGTGGCACGGACGATGCGCTGATCGGGCCAGCTCGCACGCCAGACGATCGCGACCGGGCAGTCCGCGCCGTAATGCGGCGTCAGCTCGGCGACGACCTTGTCGAGCAGATGAATCGACAGATGGATGGCGAGCACCGCGCCGGTAGCGGCGAAGGCGGCGAGCTTCTCGCCTTCGGGCATCGCGCTGGCGCGGCCCGGCGTGCGCGTCAGCACCACCGTCTGGGCAAGGCCGGGCAGCGTCAGCTCGACCTCCAGCGCAGCCGCGGCGGCCGAGAAAGAGGGAACCCCGGGCGTGACCGTGTAGGAAATGCCGAGCGCGCGCAGGCGGCGGAGCTGTTCGCCCATCGCCGACCAGATCGAGAGATCACCGGAATGCAGCCGCGCAACGTCCTTGCCGCCCGCATGCGCGGCAGCGATCTCCGCGATGATCTCGTCGAGCGACAGCGGCGCGGTGTTGACGATCCGTGCACCGGGCGGGCAATGCGCCAAGACGCCTTCAGGGACAAGCGAGCCGGCATAGAGACAGACCGGACAGGCTGCGATGAGGTCGCGGCCGCGCAACGTCAGCAGGTCAGGAGCGCCCGGCCCCGCACCGATGAAGTGCACCGTCATGCGCCGTCCCCTTCCGCGATCGCCGCGGTCGCGGTGCGATCCTGCGAGACCACCCGCGTCGCAATCAATCGCGCGCGAGGTCCAGCTGCCGCGAGCGCGGCCGCTTCGGCGACCGATCCCGTCCCGAACTTTTCCGCGATGAGCTTTGATTGTGTTGGCGTGTCGATGCCGGCCAGCATTTCGGCGGTGATTGCCTTGATCGGTATGCCGCATTCGCGCGCAAGCTGCTTCAGCGCGTCTGAGTCGGCCTTGTCGCTGACCGTTGCCACCGCTGCGAGACCTTCGGGACCACCAGCTGCCAGCAGCGCCTCACGCAGCGAGGCCAGCGTGACGTCCCGCTTGAATCCGAGCCCGGCGACCTTCATCGGACCGCACTCCATTGCACCACCGGCCGCGCTGCGTCCCAGGAACGGTAGCGGCCGAGCGGAGCGGCGTGCGCAATCTCGACCCGCATCAAGTCGCCGCCGTGGCGCTGGTGCAGTTCACCCACCAGCGCTTCCGTCTCCAGCGTCACTGAATGCGCGACCAGCCGCGTACCGGGCGAGAGCCGCGACCAGATGGCGTCGAACATCACGATGTCGAGCCCGCCGCCGATAAACACGGCGTCAGGCCCGTCCAGCGCAGCAAGGGCTTCAGGCGCCTTTCCCGCGATGATTGTGATCCGATGTGCCAACCCGAACGCCGCTGCGTTGTTGCGAATGTTCGCGGCGCGATCCTCGCGCGCCTCGACGGCGATCGCGGTGCCGCCGCACAGCGTCCACTCGACCGAAATCGAACCCGAACCTGCGCCAATGTCCCAGAGCCGTTCACCGGGACGCGGCGCCAGCGCCGAGAGCGCGAGCGCACGGACCGGACGCTTGGTGATCTGGCCGTCATGGACGAAGAGTTCGTCCGATAGTCCCGAACTGCGGGGAAGGCCCTGCGCTCCTCTCGCCTCCACGGCTACCGTGACCAGACTCCCGGCAAGATCGCCTGCGAAGCTGTCGGCGCGATGCGCGTCGATACTTTCGCGCGGCCCGCCAAGCGCAGCGAGCGTCCAGAATGCCGAAGCACCCCATCCACGCGCCGTCAGCCATTCTGCAAGATCACCGGCCGCCTTGCCATCGCGCACGAGGCAAATGATGCGTGCACCGTGCGCCAGATGCGGCACGAGACGCTCGAATGGCGCGGCGTGGAGACCGAGACAGGCAATTGCTTCGAGGCGCCAGCCCAATCGCGCGGCGGCGAGCGAGAATGTCGAGGCAGCTGGATACGCGATCCATTCGTCGCTATGGAGCTTTTCGGCGAGGCTCGCGCCGGCGCCAAACCAGAACGGGTCGCCGGAGGCGAGCACGACCGTTGGCTCGCCGCGGCGGCTCAGCACGATCTCTGCATCGAACGGCACCGGCCATGGACGGCCGCGCCCGGTCACGCCGGCAAGTGCAAGATGCCGTTCACCGCCAAAGACAGTTTCAGCCCTGGCGAGCGCCTTTCGGCTTGCCTCGGACAGCCCTGCGAGGCCATCTTCGCCGATACCGATGATGGTCAGCCAGGGATCAGCCATGACACGCGCCCTCATTCTGGGCGGAACGGCCGACGCGAGCTTGCTCGCGGCAGAGATCGCGCGCGCCGGCATCGACGCCGTGTATTCCTACGGCGGCCGCACCCGCGCGCCTGCCAATCAGCCGTTGCCGACGCGCATCGGCGGTTTTGGTGGCGTCAGCGGTCTTGCCGATTACATTCGTCGGGAAGGCATCACGCATGTGATCGACGCGACACATCCCTTTGCCGCCGAGATGAGCCGCAATGCGGTCGCGGCATGCGCGGAAACCGGCACGCCGCTGATCGCTCTGGAGCGTGCGCCCTGGATGAAGGCGCCCGGCGACAATTGGATCGAAATACCTGATGTCAACGCCGCGGTCGCCGCACTGCCCGACGCGCCGGCAAATGTGTTCCTCGCCATCGGCCGCCAGCACATCGCGCCGTTCGCGACCAGGACGCAGCACGCCTACACGCTGAGATTCGTCGATCCGCCGGATGCCCCCCTGCCCTTCGCCGCGGAGGTCATCGTGTCGCGGGGGCCGTTCACGCTTGAGGGCGAGCTGGAGATGATGCGCAAACGCAGCATCACCCGGATCGTCGCCCGCAATTCGGGCGGCGACGGCGCGCGCGCCAAGATCGATGCAGCCCGGATGCTGGCCCTGCCCGTGATCATGATCTCGCGACCGGAACTGCCCGAGCGCCAACGGGTCGAGAGCGCGGCCGAGATCATGACGTGGCTCTGTCATCGGACCTGCCTCGGCGCATAGACCCAGCGGCCGACGCGGCGTGTCTGCGAGTTGCCGACGATCACCAGCGTGCGCATGTCGGCCATTTCAGGTGTCGCTTCGTTCAGCCTGACGGTTTCGATCTTTTCATCAGCGGCGCTGATCGCGCGCGCGAAGATCACGAGGCGCTCGCCGCAGCCGGCCTCGTTCAGCACTGCGAGCGCACGGCCAAATCCTTCCGGCCGGCTCGCCGAGCGCGGATTGTACATCGCAATGGCAAAATCGGCTTCCGCGGCGAGCCGCAGGCGCTTCTCGATCACCGCCCACGGCTTGAGATTGTCCGACAGGTTGATCGCACAGAAATCATGGCCGAGCGGCGCGCCGGCGCGCGCGGCAGCCGCCAGCATCGCGGTGATGCCGGGCAGCACGCGGATCGGCAGCTCCCGCCATTGCGGCGCCTGTTCGAGCGCCTCGAACACGGCGGAGGCCATCGCGAAGACGCCGGGGTCGCCGGAGGACACGATGACGACTTGCCCACCTTCGGCCGCGAGCCGCAGTGCCTCGCTCGCGCGCTGCAGCTCTTCGCGATTGTCGGAGGGATGCAGCTTGAGTCCCGATCGCGGCGGCACTCGTGCGACATAGGGCGCGTAGCCCAGAATGTCGGTCGCAGCGGCAAGCGCGGCGGAGACTTCGGGCGTCACCAGCGCATCGCTGCCCGGCCCGAGGCCCGCGATGGTCAGCGTGCCCGTCATTCCGCGGCGTCCGGATGCCGGCCCCTGCCGTGCACGAGCACGATCGCGAAATACGGGCAGTCTGCGGCATCGATCTCGGCGAGCCGCACCACGCGCTCGCCCGGCATGGTGCCGCGCTCGACCAGCCACGCGTCGTCCAGCCGTCCGGCGGACGCGAGCGCGCGGCGCACCTTGGCGAGATTGCGCCCGGTCTTCATGATCACGAGCGCATCGGAATCGCGCATGCGGCGTTCGAGCTCTGCTTCGGCAAGCGTGCCCATGAGCACCGTCGTCACGTCATCTCCGAGCGCGATCGGCTGTCCCACGCCGTTCCAGCAGCCGACCATGCCGGGAATGCCGGCGATCACCTCGATCTCGACGCGGCCTTGCAGGCGCGTGTGCAGATGCATGAAGGAGCCGTAGAAGTAAGGATCGCCCTCGCAGAGCACGACGACATCGACTGCGCGCGCCAGCCGCGCCAGACGTTCCGCCCATTCGTCATGGAAGCCGGCAAGCAGCTGGACATATTCGGGCGTGTCGAAGGCGATCTCGGTGGTGACAGGATATTCCATCGGATATTCGGTAACGTCGGCCGCCAACATGCCCTCGACGATGCGGCGCGCCTGGCCGGGCCGGCCCTTCTTGCGGAAATAGGCGACATGCCTCGCGCCGCGTACCGTGCGATCGGCGCGCACGCTCATCATATCGGGATCACCGGGGCCGAGACCGCAGCAGATGATGCGTCCCATCGCTATTCGCTCCGGCTCGCCAACGCGTTCACGGCGGCGACCGTGATCGCGGAACCGCCGAGGCGGCCCTCGACCGTCAGCGCCGACACCGGCGGATCGGCCATCAGCGCAGCCTTGGATTCGGCCGCGCCGACAAAGCCGACCGGACAGCCGATGATCGCCGCGGGCCGCGGGCAGTCCCGGTCCTCCAGCATGTTGAGGAGATGAAACAACGCGGTCGGAGCATTGCCGATCGCCACGATTGCGCCGTCGAGATGCGGCCGCCATAGCTCGAGGGCCGCAGCCGAACGGGTGTTGCGCATGGACTGCGCGAGCGCGGGAACGGTCTCGTCGCCCAGGGTGCAGATGACGGCGTTGGCGGCGGGAAGCCGCGCGCGCGTAATTCCTTCGGAGACCATGCGCGCGTCGCACAGAATCGGTGCGCCCTTCTGCAACGCCGCGCGCGCGGCGACCGCCATGCCTGATGTGAAGCGGATATGCGCCTCCAGGCCGACCATGCCGGCGGCATGGATCATCCGCACCACGACCTGCTCCTCGTCCGGCGTGAAGCGCGCAAGATCGGCTTCTGCCCGGATGGTCGCAAAGGATTGCCGGTAGATCGCCGCGCCGTCGGTCTCGTAAATGTACGGCATCAGTGCCCTCCCATCAGGATGGAGGGATCTCGGACGATATCGTCGCGGTTCAGCCCTCGCAGGATGGGCTCATCGCGTGTCGACCCACCGCGCACAAGATCGAAGCCGGCGCCGGTCGCGACCAGAGTGATGGCAGCCGCACCGAAATGGGCGCAACCTTTGGCACAGCCGGAGACGTGGAGCCGTGCGGCCGCGCCGATGTTCGGCGCCAGGGCCGCGGCAAGGCCACGCGTATCGGCATGCGCCTCACGACAGCGTGGCGCACCGCTGCAGGCGATGACGCGCAACGCAGGGTCGTAGGCCTCGGTGATGAGACCGGTCGCGTTCGGCATCGCGCGCTTGCCTTCGCTCAAAACCATCCGCCATGGCGTCATGCGCAGCGCATGCCCGCAACCGGCGAACTGGTTGAGCGTTGCATGCGCCATCTGTCCGAAGGCGACCCCGACCATCGCACCTTGCGCATAGAGGCCGGGACGCGCCGCCGCCATGATCGGCGCCGGCTCGGCCTCGCCGCGCAATGCCGCCGACAAGATTGCACCGGTTGAAAGATGCGCCGCCATCCGCCCTCGCCCGCCTCTGGCGCCGCCTGAGGTCACGAACCAGTCGGCGAACGCGAGCGCGGTGGTCACGGCCTCGCCGCGCGCGACGGAGCGGCCAAGCTTGTCGCCATCAGCCCGCACCAGCAGTCCGCCGGAACGATCGCGCTCAATCCGCACGTCCGCGGAATCACCCGCAAGTACGCGTGAGGTGCCGTCATCGATCGCGAAGCCGAATTTGGTTGGAAGTTCGAGCGCGGTGTCGGCGAGCGCCTCCTCGAGTTCGGCGGCGAGCGATTGGGTCGTGTCCCCGGCACGCCAGAACGGCGTCACAAGGATGTTGCGACGGGATTCGGTGTCGGCGTCCGGGTCGAGCAGCGCCAGTTGCGAAAGGCCGTCGAGCAGCAGCCTATGGCTGGTCTCGTTGACGCCCCTGATCTGGAGATTGGCCCGGCTGGTCACGTCAATCAGGCCGTTGCCATGGCGTTCGGCGAGATGGGCCAGTCCGGAGATTTGCGCCGCATCGAGCCGTCCGCCGAACGGACGCACGCGGACCACGAGCCCGTCGCCCGATTGCATCGGGCGCAGCGCGCCGGGACACCAGCCCTTGACCACGGAAGCGCTCATGACGCCTCCCGCAGCGCAGCCGCAATCGAATTGCGGCGCGTTCGCCAGAGCGAGGCCTCATGCAGGCGCGTGAAACACGTCTCCATCGCGGCGAGTGCCGCCGGATTTTCGCGGGCCATGAAGGCACGAACGTCGTCATCGCCGAGCGTCGCATCGTAGTAGAGGTCGAACAGATGCGGCGGCACCGCGCCGGCCAGATGCGCGAAGGCGGCCATGTGCTCGAGCGTTGCGGTGATCTCGGCCGCCCCGCGAAAACCGTGGCGCATCATGCCGGCGATCCAGGCCGGATTGGCCGCGCGCGCGCGGACGACACGGGAGATTTCTTCGGTCAGCGTACGCGCATGCGGCTGCTCGGCGCGCGTCGCATCGAGATGATAGAGTGATGGCCCCGCCGCGCCGAGATGTGCTGCGGCCGCCGCAATGCCGGCTTCATGCGCTGCATAGTCGGCCGCGAGCAGAAGATCGGTTTCCGGCAAATCCTGCACGTGAACAAAAGCATCGGCGGATGCGAGCCGCTTCTCGATACCGGCACGATCGAGCTTGATTTCGCCATTGGCCGAGAACGCCCATGACGATGCCGAGAGCCACGCTTCGCCGGCGGCCTCGCGCGTCTCGGGCGTGAAGGCGTCCGGGATTGCCGAGAGACCCACGCCGTATTGTCCGGGACGCGGCGCGAACACGCGCGATATGCGATGGCGATATGGATTTTCGTCGCCCTCGTCCTCGCGCGTCGACAGCGCCTCGGCTGCCGCCTCGAACAATTGCGCAAGGCCTGAGAAGACGTCGCGAAACAGGCCCGAGACGCGCAGCGTGACGTCGATGCGGGGCCGGCCAAGCTCGGCAGGCGCGATGATGTCGTAGCCGGTCACACGGCCCGACGCGTGATCCCAGCGGGGCGCGAGGCCGGCCAGATGCAGCGCCATGGCAAACTCTTCGCCCGCGGTGCGCATCGTCGCCGAGCCCCAGAGATCGACGACAAGGCCCTTCGGCCAGTCGCCATGATCCTGCAGATGACGGCGGAGCAGCTCTTCCGCGAGCTTGATGCCTTGCGCATGCGCGGACGGCGTCGGCACCGCGCGCGGATCGACGGCAAAGAGATTGCGTCCCGTGGGCAGCACGTCCTGGCGGCCGCGATAGGGTGAGCCTGACGGCCCCGGCGCGACGCGCTGTCCTGCAAGCGCGACCCGCAAAGCGTCGCGTTCCGCTTCACCGCAGGCGCCGCGGCCGAACACGTGCAGGCCGTCGCCGAACTGGCTTTCCTTGAGATCGCAGACGAAGCGGTCGATCCGCGGAATCGCTTCGGCCGGCGCGGCGGCTGCATCGAGGCCAAGATCGTCTTCGAGACCAACCGCACGCGCTTCGTCACGGATCGCGGCGATCAGACGCTGGCGGCGGGCGGGATCGAGGCCATCGGCCGTCGAGTACTCGTCGAGGAGCTGTTCAAGCCTGCGCAATCCGTCTGGCACCGCTGATGCCGCGAGTTGCGGCGGCAGATGTCCGATGGTGACGGCACCCAGGCGCCGCTTGGCCTGCGCGGCCTCGCCGGGATCGTTGACGATAAAGGGATAAATGACGGGCAAATCGCCGATCAGGGCTTCCGGCCAGCACGCCTGCGACAGCGCCACGGATTTTCCGGGCAGCCATTCCAGCGTGCCGTGCGCGCCCATGTGCACGACGGCATCACAGCCCTGCTCCCGGAGCCAGAGAGAGAACGCGACATAGGCGTGGCGCGGCGTGCGGGCGAGATCGTGATAGTCGGCATCGCGCGTGGTCGCATCGCCACGCTCCGGCTGAACCGCGATGATCGACCGGCCGCATTGAATCGCGGCGAAATGGAAGGCGCCGTCGCGACAACCCGGATCGGTCTCCGGCGCGCCCCAGGCTTGCGCGAGATCATCCTGCAAGACTTTCGGAAGGCGCGAGAGTGCCGCGCGGTAATCGGCAACGCTCCAGTTCAAGGTCTGCTTGAGCAACGTCTCGCCGAGTCCGTGGACCGGCGCGACATCGAAGCCGGCCTCCGCGAGGTCGGACACCAAAGCCTCGACCGACGCCAGCGCATCGAGACCAACCGCATGCGCGATCTGATGCGGGCGGCCCGGATAGTTGGAGAGCACGAGTGCCAACCGCTTTTCAGCAGCCGGCGTCTCCGCAAGGCGCCGCCAGGCCGCAACGCGCGCGGCGACGGCCTTCACGCGCTCATCGTCCGGCCTGTGCGCCAGATGCGAAAATTGCAAATCGGGATCGCGCGTCGCTGCCGACTTAAAGCTCACCACGCCCGCAAACAGGCGGCCGTCGACCTCGGGCAGCACCACATGCATCGCGAGGTCGCCAGGCGACAGGCCGCGGAGCGAGCTCGCCCAATCCTCGCGCCGCGCCGTGGAGAGCGCGACCTGGAACACCGGGCAGGACGCGACATCGAACGGCGTCGTGCCGTCGTCTCCCATCGCCGAGAACGCCGTCGCATTGACGATCGCGGCCGGAGGATTTTGCGCGAGATACCCGCGCAACCAATCCGCAACGCCTGGAGCCTTCAGCGAGGTGACGAACACACCATGCGCGTCGTACCCCTTCTCGCGCAGCGCCGCGATCAGGGCATCGATCGGGCCTGTGTCTGCGGCGGTGAGATAGGAGCGATAGAAGGCCACGAGCGCGCGCGGCCTGCCCTCACCCGACGCCGGCGCGGCAATGACACCGCGCGCCGGATCGTAAAAGCCCATCTCGGGCACGGTCATCTCGCCGATAACAGGTCCCGCATAGAGGCCCGAGGCCAACGCAAGCTGAGCGATCGCGGCTTGCGCCGCGACAGGGCCGCCGGTGTCGCAGAGCACCTTGAGCCGCCGCAATGTCGAGACCGGCAGGGTCGAATATGCATCCAGTCGCGTGTCGTCGCGGCCGTCGGCCGGCAACACGGCCAGCACGATGCCGCGCTCCTTCACCAGTTGCTGCAGCGCCGCGAGCCCATACGGCCAGTAGGATTCCCCGCCGATCAGACGCACGAGGATGCCGCGCGCCTGCGCAAGCGTGCGCTCGATATAGGTGTCGACCGAGAGCGGATGACGGAGTTCGGCGAGATTGACGAGGCGTAGCGACGGCAGGCTGTCGCGGCCCCGGCGCCAGCCGGCCGCGAACGCCGCCAGATCGGAATCCGAATACGAGAGCACCACGAGATCGGCCGGGTCCTGGCCGATGTCCCTTGGTGTCGCAGTCTCCTCGAGACCGCGGCTCTCGCGGAAGACGACGTGCATCAGATACCGAGTCCCGCCTTGATCGCGGCTTCATCAATGTTTCCGTGCTCGCCGATCACGACGAGCTTTGACTGCCTCGCACCCATGCCCCAGGGCTTGTCGAACTGGTGTCGCACGCGCTCGCCGACCGCTTGCAGCAAGAGGCGCATCGGCTTGCCTTCCACCGCGATGTAACCCTTGACGCGCAGCACATTCTGCTCGCGCGCCAGACGCTGAACGGACGCAACCAGCGCGTCGATATCGGTGGCCTCAGGAAGATCGATCACGACGGACGCAAAATCGTCGTGCTCGTGATCCTCCTCGCCGTCGTGATGCGAAGGGCGCGCGGCGAGATCGTTCTCGGCGGCAGCGCCGAGGCCGAGGATGAGGCGGGCGTCGATCGCACCGTCGGTGATCGCCAGCATCGGCACGCGGCGCGGCATCTCGGCGGTGATCGCCGCCTTGGCCGCTTCGAGGCCTGCCGCGCCCGCAAGATCGGCCTTGGTCAGCAGCACGATGTCGGCGCAGGCAATCTGGTCCTCGAACACTTCCGACAGCGGCGTCTCATGGTCGAGATTGCCGTCCGCCGCGCGCTGCGCCTCGACGGCGTCAGGATCGGGCGCGAAACGGCCGGCGGCGACAGCTTCGGCGTCGGCCAGCGCGATCACGCCATCGACCGTGATGCGCGAACGGATCTCCGGCCAGTCGAATGCCTTCAGCAGCGGCTTGGGCAGCGCCAGGCCCGAGGTCTCGATCAGAATGTGATCGGGCCGCACCGACCGCGACAGCAGCTTCTCCATGGTCGGAATGAAATCGTCGGCAACAGTGCAGCAGATGCAGCCATTAGCAAGTTCGATGATGTTCTCTTCCGGACAATTCGCATCGGCGCAGGATTTCAGAATCTCGCCATCGACGCCCTCGCTGCCGAACTCGTTGACGAGCACCGCCAGCTTCTTCCCGTTGGCGTTGGCAAGCAGATGCTGGATCAGCGTGGTCTTGCCGGAGCCGAGAAAGCCTGTGACGACCGTGACCGGGACTTTTGCGAGCGAATTCATTTGGCGGCCTCCGGCACGACGGCCAAGGGGGGAATGGGGGGAATGCGGGCAAGCGATTGCTTGCGGAAGATCTCCGGGCGGCTGCGCCAGGGCACGAGGCCGTCGGGCGCGGCCACATAGGCCGCGGCGCCCGCGACCACGTCGCTCGCATTCGCATCCGACAGACGGCCATAGACATAGGACCAGCGGCCGGGCGCGCTGAGCGCGACCGAGCAACCCTGGTTGCAAGCCGAGAGGCATTCGACGGGAACCACGCTGACGCCGTCAGGCACACCGGCTTCGAGGATCGCACCGTGCAGGCGCTTGCCGGGCGTCGTCTCGCCCTCGCCAAGCGTCTGGCCGGCGCGGCAGGTGATGCAGACATGAAGTGTGACGGTCATCGCTTCTTCCAGAATAAACAGCGGGAAGCGATGAGGCCCACGAACCGCTCTTGCGAAGGCCCGTTTCCCCGTCGCGGAACACCCCGTCCGCCGGTCCAAAATCGTCCGCGCTGGCAGGTCTCCCGGCTTCCGGAGCAGGGTTTCCCCTTCGATCCCCGCCTTCCCGATCCCGTAGGGGATCAGTGGCTTCGGGCATCTCTCCGGTCACGGTCGCGGGGGCGGCTGCATTTTGGAACCAAATCTTGCCGATTCGGACCCTATCGCATTCCCTCTTCGCCTGTCGTAGGACAGGAACCAACGCCGGGTCACCATTTGCCCCCGACCGCCTCTTGTCAAGCCGAAGGACCCCGTCCGATGACGTCAGAACCGGATACCCAGACGGCCGACGAAACCGACGCCCGCCACGCCTCGAAAATGGCGAAGAAGAAGGTCGCCCGCGACAAGATCATGGCGACCAAGAGCGGCGAAAAAGGCCTCATCATCGTCCACACCGGCGCCGGCAAGGGCAAGTCGTCCTCGGCCTTCGGCATGATCGTCCGCTGCGTCGCCCATGGCTTCCCCTGCGCGGTCGTGCAGTTCATCAAGGGCGCCTGGGATACCGGCGAGCGCCGCATGCTCACCGGCCATTTCGGCGACCTCTGCCAATTCCACGCCATGGGCGAGGGTTTTACCTGGGAGACGCAGGACCGCGCTCGCGACATCGCCGCCGCGCGCACCGGCTGGGAGAAGGCCAAGGAGCTGATCCTCGACCAGAATCTCCGCATGGTCGTGCTCGACGAGATCAACATCGCGCTGCGCTACGATTATCTCGACATCGCCGAGGTCGTCGATTTCCTGGTGACCTCGAAGCCGCCGATGACGCATGTCGTGCTCACCGGACGCAACGCCAAGGACGAGCTGATCGAGATCGCCGATCTCGTCACCGAGATGACGCTGGTCAAGCATCCCTTCCGCTCCGGCATCAAGGCGCAAGCCGGCGTCGAGTTCTAAGAAACTCGCGATGGCGCGCGCATTGATGATCCAGGGGGCCGGCTCGGACGTGGGCAAGTCGCTCATCGTTGCCGGCCTCGCGCGCGCCTTTGTGCGACGCGGCCTGCGCGTGCTCCCGTTCAAGCCGCAGAACATGTCGAACAACGCGGCCGTCACCGTCGACGGCGGCGAGATCGGCCGCGCCCAGGCACTCCAGGCGCTGGCCGCTCGCGTCGAGCCGCACACCGACATGAACCCGGTGCTGCTCAAGCCCGAGACCGATGTCGGCGCGCAGGTGATCGTGCAAGGGAAGCGCCTCGCGACCGCGCGTGCGCGTGAATATGCGGCGATGAAGCCGTCATTGATGGGCGCGGTGCTGGAGAGTTTTGAGCGGCTGAAAGCGCGCGCCGATCTCGTGCTGGTGGAGGGCGCCGGCAGTCCGGCCGAGGTGAACCTGCGCAAGGCCGACATCGCCAACATGGGCTTTGCGCGCAAGGCCGATGTGCCGGTCGTGCTGGTCGGCGACATCGACCGCGGCGGGGTCATCGCGCAACTCGTCGGCATCAAGACGGTGATCGACCCGGATGATGCCGCGATGATCCGGGGTTTTATCATCAACAAGTTCCGCGGCGATCCCACATTGTTCGACGACGGCTACAGACTGATCGAAGAAAAGACCGCATGGCGCGGCCTCGGCGTGCTGCCCTGGTTCGCGCGCGCCGGCGAACTGCCGGCCGAGGATGCGCTGGGCCTGAGCGATGCGCGCAAGCCGGGCCAATGCAAGATCGCCTGTCTCGCGCTGTCGCGAATCGCCAATTTCGACGATCTCGATCCTCTGAAGCTCGAGCCCGGCGTCGATCTCGTGATGGTGCGGCCGGGCGAAGCAATTCCCGGCGACGTCAGGCTCGTCATCATCCCCGGATCGAAATCCACCCGCGGCGACCTCGCCTTCCTGCGCGCGCAGGGCTGGGACATCGATCTCCTGGCGCATCACCGCAGAGGCGGCCATGTGCTCGGCCTCTGCGGCGGCTATCAGATGCTCGGGCGCAGCGTCACGGATCCCGATGGGATCGAGGGCCCCGCGGGCGACACAGATGGCCTCGGGCTTCTGGATGTGGCAACGGTGATGAGCCCGCAGAAGACGCTGACGCGTGTCGCGGCCGTGCATGCCGCGACGGATCAGCCGATCGAGGCTTATGAAATCCACATCGGGCGCACCGATGGGCCGGATCGCGCGCGGCCATTCGCAAGGCTGAACGGCGAACCGGAAGGCGCGATCTCGCGCGACGGACGCGTGCAAGGCAGCTATCTGCACGGCCTGTTCACGTCGGATGATTTCCGTAAGGCCTTTTTGGCGAAGCTCGACATTCCCGCCGGCGAGGAGCCCTATCACGCCAGGGTCGAGAGCGCGCTCGATGCGCTCGCCGATCACATCGAGCAACATCTCGACGTCGACGGCCTGCTCGCGCTAGCGCGCTAGCGCCTCGGCCAGGCGCGTCCATTCGGATTCGCCGCCCGGAAGCCCGAGGCGCAGCCATGTCGGCTCCCGCGCGAACACGCGCGACCAGATGTGGCGACGCGCCAGCTGCTCCTGTGCGGCAAGCGCGTCAGGCGTCCCGTAAAGACGAAACAGCTGCGTCCCGCCAATGACCGTCAAACCTTGCGACTGCACCAAGCCGTCGAGGCGAACGCAGTCTCGCACGAGCCGCGCGGACGTGGCCTCGGCCCAGGCATCGTCACGCAGAGCGCGGCAGCCGATCGCGATCGCCGCTCCCGAGACCGGCCAAGGCCCCGACATCGATGCGAGCCTGGCGATGTCGGACGAATTGCCGAGCGCGAAGCCGAGCCGCAGGCCGGCAAGGCCGTAAAACTTCCCGAAGGAGCGCAGGATCAGCAGCCCCGGCCGGTCCTCGGATGCAAGCGATAGCTGCGGGGCCACATCGGCAAAACTCTCGTCGACGACGAGACGGCCGACGCGCGGCAGCAGCGCCAGCAAATCCTTTGGTGCGTAGCATCGGCCATCAGGATTGTTGGGATTGACGACAATGGCGAGATCCGCGCCCGCCAGCGCGTCGAGTTCCCCGACCTCCTGGACTTCCCAGCCCGCCCCCGAGAGGACCCCGGCATATTCGTTGTAGGTCGGCGCGAGGATGCGCGCGCGGCCGGGCGGCGCGAGCTGCGGCAGCAGTTGAATCGCGGCCTGTGCGCCGCCAAGCGCGACAACCGCCGCGCTGGTGCCGTAAGCGTGCCGCGCCGCCTGATGCAGCGCCTCGATCTCGGCGCGCGACGGCAACGCGCTCCACGCGCGCGAGCTCACCTCGCCCACGGGATAAGGCAGGCGGTTGATGCCAGTCGACAGATCGATCCAGTGCTCCGTGGGGCCACCGAAACGCTGCTGGGCCAGATCGAGATTTCCACCGTGCTCGCGCATGCGCTGTTCTTTCACGCGAAGGCCAGGATCGCAAGGACACCGGCGAGCAGCAGCATGGCGCGGCGGTAAACCGTCAATCCCCGATCGATGTCGGCGGCAAGCGGATCGCGCGCACCTTCATTCAGCCAGGGCTCGTTGGTGGTGCTGCCGTGATAGATCCGCGGACCGCTGAGCCGCACACCAAGCGCGCCGGCCATGGCGGCTTCCGGCCAGCCGGCATTGGGCGATCGATGTCGGCGTGCGTCCCGCGTCATGCACGACAGCGCCTCTGATCGCCGTGGCGCCAGCAGCACGAACAGACAGCCGGTCAGCCGCGCCGGAATGAAATTGGCGACATCGTCGATGCGCGCCGCGGCCCAGCCGAAAGCTTCGTGGCGCTCGGAGCGATGGCCGATCATGGAGTCCAGCGTGTTGATCGCCTTGTAGCCCAAAATGCCGGGCAAGCCGAACAGCGCGCCCCAGAACATCGGTGCGACGATGCCGTCGGATGCATTCTCGGCGAGGCTCTCGATCGCCGCACGAGCAATCCCGGCCTCGTCGAGCGCTGCGGGATCGCGGCCGACGATGCGCGAGACCGCCTCGCGTGCGGCGACGGTGTCACCGGCCCGCATGGGATTTGCGACGGCAGCCACGTGGTCGTGCAACGAACGCAAGGCGACCAGCGGCCAGGCCAGGACGCCGACCAGCACGATCTGGATCCAGCCCACGGCAAGCAAGGACTGAAGCGTCCAGCCGAGCGCGACGGAGAGCGCGATCACCACGAGCGCACCGGCGAGACCCGCGGCGCGGCGGAATGCCGGCGTATCGGACGGCCGATTCCAGGCAGCGTCGATGGTAGAGATCAGCCGGCCCAGCCAGGTGACAGGATGGCCGATGTGCGCGAACAACCACGACGGCCAGCCCAACAGGGCATCCACCGCCATCGCCACCGCCATCGCACCCGCAAAACCCACACCCGTCTCCTGTCCCGCCCCTGTTGCGCAAAGGGTGGTCGAAGCGCAAGCCCCCGGCTGGCGGATTTCGGCTTTGTTTTTGGCCGCGTTTGGTGATTAGTGCAGGCCGACAGGAGACTTTATGGCGGTCATTTTGATCACCGGCGGAGCACGGTCGGGCAAGAGCAGGCGCGCGGAAATGCGCGCGCGCGCCTTACCCGGGCAGCCGGTCTATGTCGCGACGGCCGAGGCGCTCGATGCCGAAATGGAGGCGCGCATCGCGAGGCATCGCGCGCGCCGCGGAACCGACTGGATCGAACGCGAAGTGCCGCTCGATCTCGTCCCCGCGCTGGTCGCAACCGATGGCGGCGGCGCGCGGCTCGTCGATTGCCTGACGTTGTGGCTCTCCAACCTCATGCATGCGGAGCGCGATTGGGAACGAGAGGTGAGCGAGCTCGTCACCGCCCTGCCCCGCCTTAAGAGCCCCGTCGTCTTCGTGACCAACGAGGTCGGCCTTGGCATCGTGCCTGACAACGCGCTGGCGCGGAGCTTCCGCGACGCCGCCGGGTTCATGAACCAGGCCATCGCGGCCGTTGCCGACGAGGTCGAGTTCGTCGTCGCCGGCCTGCCGATGAAGCTGAAATGATGCCGCGCGACGAATTCTTGCGAGATGTCATCGCCGATCTCAGGACGGCGGCATCGTTCGTGACGATCCTCCCGGTTGCTCCTTCGAAGCCCGCGGCTGACGGCGCCGTCGCGCGCGCGACCTGGGCCCTTCCGGTCGCGGGACTGCTGGTCGGCCTTGCCGGCGCCTTGGTCTACAAGGTCGCCAGCCGGTTCGGTCTGGCACCGAACCTTGCCGCCCTGCTCGCGCTGGCCGCGACCGCCCTCATCACCGGCGCGCTGCACGAGGACGGCCTTGCCGATACCGCCGACGGGCTCGGCGGCGGCCGCACGCGCGAGCGCAAGCTCGAGATCATGCGTGACAGCCGGATCGGCACCTATGGCGTCTGCACGCTGATCCTGTCCTTCGGCCTGCGCTGGAGCGCGCTCGCGGCGATCGCCAATCCGTGGGCAGTCGCGCTCGCGCTGTGCGCTGCGCACACTGCGGCCCGCGCGGGGTTGCCGGCCTTCATGTCGCAGGTCGCGCCTGCACGACCTGACGGCTTGTCGGCGAGCGCCGGATCACCGCCGGGCCGCAGCGTTGCGATCGCATTCGCTGTTGGAACCCTCGCGCTCACGTTCACGCTTGGGCCGGGCAAGGCGCTGGTGAGCCTGATCCTGATCTCCCTCGCCGGCCTGATGCTGGCGCGACTTGCCATCCGCCAGATCGGCGGGCAGACCGGCGACATCCTCGGCGCGTTCGAGCAGACCGGCGAGATCCTGATCCTGCTGGTTGCCGCAGCTGTCCAGATCGGAGGGTGACGCGATGGTCGAGTTCGACGACATTTTTCGCCAGCACTTGCGCGAGCTGTTCGTGTGGCGCCGCGACGTGCGCCGCTTTCGCGCTGATCCGTTGCCTGACGGCGCCATCGATCGCCTGATCGAGACGGCCTGTCTCTCACCCTCGGTCGGCCTCAGCCAGCCCTGGCGCTTTGTCATCGTCGACGAAGCCGCACGGCGTCGCGCCGTGATCGACGACTTCAAAGCGTGCAACGCCGACGCGCTGAATGCCTATGCTGGTGAGCGCGCAGCGCGCTACGCCACGCTGAAACTGTCGGGTCTCGAACAGGCCCCCGGCCACCTCGCCGTGTTCGCGGACAAGGCCAGCGACACCGGTCACGGCCTCGGCCGCGCGACGATGCCGGAGACGACGGAATATTCCGTGGTCGCGGCGATCACCGCGATGTGGCTGGCCGCGCGCGCCGACGACATCGGGCTTGGCTGGGTCTCGATCCTCCATCCGGATCGCATCCACGCCATTCTCGACGTGCCCGACACCTGGAAATTCATCGCCTATCTCTGCATCGGCTATCCCGAGATCGAATGCGACCGGCCCGAGCTGGAACAGGCGAAGTGGGAGCAGCGGCGGGGCGCGGAAGAATTCACGCTGCGGCGTTAATCAGGCCACGCCGGAGATCCGCTGCGAATGAGCAGTCACAAACGCATTTTTTCATCAATTGTGGATGCCGGCTGTTCGGGCTAAAGCATCGGGTTGGGGCAAACCATCATGCAAAGACATCCATGACCGAACGGCCTTCCGCTCTCGCGGTGGATCGCCGCGGGTTCATTCGCCTTGCGGGCACGACCGCCGCGGGCTGGCTGGCGCTCGGCGCGACATCTGATCGCATGCGCGTCGTCGCATCGCTGACCGCATTGCCGCTCGACGACGAACTGACCAGAAGGAGCATGATCGACAGCCCGACCTCCCGCCTGGGTGGCCTCATCGTGGGCTTGAGGCAGCGAGGCTGGGTCGAAGGCGTCAATTTCCGCCTTGAGCTCCGTTCGACCTTCGGCGCGCCGGATAGACTGAAAACCGCGGTTCAGGAATTGCTGGCGCTCAAGCCGGATGTGATCCTGACCGGCTCGACGATCGAAACCGCGGCCGTCCTCGAAGCCACGAAAACCATCCCGATCGTGTTCGCGACCGCCAACGATCCCGTCGGCAACGGCTTCGTCGAAAGCCTTGCCCGTCCCGGCGGCAACGTGACCGGCTTCACCAACAGCACCGCCGAGATGGGTGGCAAATGGCTTCAGCTCATCCGGGAGGCCGTGCCGGATCTTGCGCGCGTCGGCATCCTGTTCAACCCGGCGACCACACCTCGCGGCGGCCGCTTCTTCCTCGATTCCATCGAACAAGAGGCAGCACTGTCCGGCGTGTCCGTGGTCCCCGCCCCCGTCAGCGCGCCGACGGAGATTGACGAAGCCGTCAGACGCTTTACCGAACCGCCCAAGGCCGCGATGATCGCGCTCGTCGACAGCTTTCTGGTGGTCAACCGGCAGGCTATCATCGCGGCAACCGCGAAGCATCGCGTGCCCACGATCTACCCGTTCCATTATTTCATGGATGCGGGCGGGCTGATGAGCTACGGGCCGACCCTCGAAGTGCGCTCGGCCGACTACGTCGATCTCATCCTGCGCGGCACCAAGGCCGGCGATCTGCCGGTGCAATCGCCGCGGAAATATGAGCTCCTGATCAACCGCACGGTCGCCCGCACGCTGGATTTGACGCTCCCATTCACGCTGCTCGCGCGCGCCGACGAGATCCGCGAGTGAACGAGACGATCGACCAGGGAGATTTGCGGCCGCCTGCCGGCCGGCTGTTCCGCAAATACCTCTACTCGATCGTCGCGCTCGCTTTTGCCGCGCTCGCCATCAACACCGGCTTCGACGTCTGGTTCTCCTATCGCGAGCAGAAGCAGCTTCTGGCGGCGACCCAGCGCGAGCAGGCAGCAAGCGCCGCGATCCAGATCGGCCAGTTCATTGGCCAGATCGAAAACCAGATCAGGTGGCTCTCGCGCCTGCCCCCGGAGCTGTCCACGAACGAGGACCAGCGCCTGAACGCCATCCGCCTCCTGCGCCTCTCGCCCGCGATCGCGGAAATCGCCGAGCTCGACGCCCAAGGCCGCGAGCAGGTGCGCGTGTCGCGCCGCGTCGCAGACAGGATCGGCAGCAAGGCCGACCTCTCCGCCTCGCAGGCCTTCCGCGGCGCCAATGAAAGCCGCGCCTATTACGGACCGGTCTACTTCCTCGGTGACACCGAGCCGTTCATGACGCTCGCCACGCGCGGAACCGGTCTCACGCCCGATGTGATTGTCGCCGAGGTCAATCTTCGCTTCATCTGGGACCTCGTCGCCGGGATCAGGGTCGGCAACACCGGCAAGGCCTATGTGGTCGATCGGATGGGGTTGTTGATCGCGCATCCCGATCTGTGGCCGGCGTTGCGTCGCAGCGATCTCTCCGGCCATGCCGACGTCCGCGCCGCGCTCGATGGCATCGGGCCGCCCTCGGGCGGCCTGGTCAAGGAGGATCTGTCCGGTCAACGCGTGCTGTCGACCTATGCGACCGTCCCCTCGCTGGGCTGGCTGGTGTTCGTCGAGCTGCCGCTCACCGAAGCCTTTGCGCCGATCTATGCGTCGATCGGACGCTCGACTTTTCTCCTGGTCATCCTGCTGGCATGTGCGGTGCTGGTCTCTCTCTTTCTGAGCCGGCGCATGACCGTGCCGATCCAGATCCTGACGCAGGGCGCGCGGCGGATCGGCAGCGGCGACCTCGGCCTGCGGCTCGCGATCAAGACCGGTGACGAGCTGGAGGCGCTCGGCGATCAGTTCAACCGGATGGCCGCTCACTTGCGCGAATCCTATGCGACGCTCGAGCGCAAGGTGATCGAGCGCACCTCCGAACTGGAGAAGACCCGCGACCAGGCCCTTGCCGAGCACGATGCCGCCGAGCGCGCGCGCAGCGCGGCGGTCGCGGCCAACGAGACCAAATCGCGCTTTCTCGCGGTCGTCAGCCACGAGCTACGCACGCCGCTGAACGGCGTCATGGGCGTGCTGCAACTGCTCGACGACGGCAGCCTCGGCCAAGCGCAGCGGCGCCACCTCACGACCGCGGCCGCGTCGGGCGAAACGCTGATCGCGCTGGTCGACGGCATCCTCGAATATGCGCGCCTGGAGGCCAGCGCCGAGACTCTGGAGACCCGCGATTTCCGCCTCGATCAACTCATCGAAACGGCCGCCGATCTGATGCGCCCGCAGGCCTCTCACAAGGGCCTCTCCTTCGATCTCGCCTGCGATGCGACGGTCAACACCTCCGTGCACGGCGATCCGGTGCGGCTCAATCGCATCCTGCTCAATCTGATCGGCAACGCGATCAAGTTCACCCCGCGCGGCGGCATCGGCTTGAGCGCGGCCGCCGAGGCACATGACGATCATGTCCTGCTGCGCATCACCGTTCGCGATACCGGCATCGGCATCGCGCCCGACATGCACGAGCGGATTTTCGAGGATTTCGTCCAGGCCGACGACAGCATCGCGCGGCGGTTCGGCGGCACCGGCCTTGGACTGGCGATCGCGCGGCGCCTCACCCGCCTGATGCGCGGCGAGCTCACGGTGGCGAGCACGCCGGGTAAGGGCAGCTCGTTCATGCTTGAGGTACCGCTTGGCCTCGCCACGACCGACATCGCGCAAGGCGCGGTTCAGCCGCCATCGCGGCAGCTTCGCGTGCTGCTGGTCGACGACGACCCCGTCAATTGCGAGGTCGGTGAAGCGATGTTGAAGAGGCTCGGCCACCACGCCACCATCGCCACGAACGGCGCGTCGGCCATCGCACACGCGCGCGACCAGGCGTTCGATGTCATCCTGATGGATCTGCACATGCCCGACATGGACGGCGTCGAGGCGGCATCGCGGATCCGAACGCTCGATCTGCCGACCATGCCGCGCATCATCGCGGTAACCGCCGACATGTCGCGCCGCGCCCGCGAGCGGCTCGCGGGGGCAGGCATTGCCAGGATCGTCAGCAAGCCGATCCTGATCAATGCGCTGCGCGAGGCGATCGAGGACGATGCCCAGAACCAGCCAGCGGCGGCGCAACTCGCCGCAGGCGCGTTGATCGACCGGCATCTCCTCGATGACCAGAAAGAGCTGCTGGGCGCGGCGCAGATCGCAAAACTCCACGACCTGCTGGAACAGACCAGCGAAAAGCTGGTCGAGGACATCGCCAAGGCAGCAGTGATTGGCGATGCCACGCAACTCGCACGCTGCGCGCATCAACTCGGCAGCGGCGCGAGTGCGCTCGGCTTGGTCCGCTTGTTCGAGCGCTGCCGTGAGGTCGAGCTGGCGGCGGTCACGATGTCCACGCCCGAATGCCAGAGTGCCGCCCGCGAGCTCGCCGCGCTTCGAAAGGCCTCGATGAGCGCGCTGGACGATCTGCTCCGGCCGGCCTAAGAGCGTGCGGTCAACTAGACGATCCCCCTCGGTATGACGATGCACGAAATAGAACTCGACGCCAGCAGCTGGAAAACTGTTCAGGATTTTCGACTAGCGCTTAAGATTGCGATAGGGGCGCCAGAATGGCATGGCGACATTGTGGGAGCTTTTCTAGACTCGATTTTTGGAGGCGGGATGAACGCCCTCAAACCTCCCTATGCGATCAAAGTCGTGAACACAGCCAACCTCGTGCCCGAAGTAAAGGAGATGGTCCAGGACTTTTCATCTGCGATTGCGAGAACACGAGCGCGTAGGCTTGCGCGCGTTGGCGATGATGTCGCGGTTCGGCTCGAGATCGAGAACTAGGGAAAGTCTGGTCGTGCGCTCATAGCCCTGCGCCCCGTCAGCGGGTTCGCACACCCGCCTCGTCCTCGCGACCAAAACGCTCGACCAGGAAATCGATGAACAGCCGCACTTTCACCGACAGATGCCGGGTCGGCGGATAGACCGCATAGAGCGCAAGCGGCGGCGCGGAATAATCGTCCAGCACCGTTCGCAGCTTGCCCTTCTTCAAGGCATCGGCGGCGATGAACTCCGGGAGCAGCGCGAGCCCCCTGCCCTTGATCGCGACATCACGCAGCACTTCGGCATTGTTGACGCAGAGCGACCAGGCCGGCTGGATCCAGTGATCGCCATCGGTGCCGGTGAGCTTCCACTGATTGCCCGTAAGCAGGAAGCCGTAGGTCAACGAGGCATGTTCGCGCAGATCCTGCGGATGTTTCGGTGTGCCGTGACGCGCCAGATAATCCGGCGAAGCGCAGATCATGCGCGCCACCGGCATGACTTTTCGCGCGATCAAACTCGACGATTCCAATTCCGCGATGCGCAAGGTCACGTCAAAGCCGTCCTGGACGGGATCGAGCAGGTCGTCGCTGAGCACGAGCTGGAGCTGCAGCTCCGGATATCGCGCCATGAAATCGGCAAGCACCGGCCCGAGCCGCAGGGTGCCGAACGACATCGGCGCGTTGACGCGCAACAGGCCGCGCGGCGCCGACTGGGCTTGCGCCACGGCCTGGTCGGCCGCCTCGATCTCCGACAGGATCACGATCGCGCGCTCAAAATAGCGCTGGCCGTTCTCGGTCGGGCTTGCATGGCGCGTGGTCCGGTTCAGGAGCTGCACGCCGAGGCTCTCTTCGAGGTCGGCGATGTATTTGCTGATCGCCGAGCGTGACAGCCGCAACTGCCGGCCCGCCTCGGCAAAACTGCCGCTTTCGACCACCTTTACGAAGGCCCGGAGGCTGGCGACCTTATCCATGGACTGGCGCCGGCGATTGTTTCCAAATCGTAGACATAGGCGTCATATTTGCATGGATTGTCTCCAATCCAAAGCAGAACGATATTTCCGGTCAGAGCAAGACCGCTCCGCGAGCTTTGGAGGACGACAATGTCTGGACTGCACCACGTCACCGCGATTGCGGGCGACCCCATCAGGAATTTCGGCTTCTACACCCGGGATCTCGGCCTGCGCTTCGTCAAGAAGACGGTCAATTTCGACGATCCCGGCACCTATCACTTCTATTATGGGGACGAGACCGGCCGCCCCGGCACCATCCTGACCTTTTTTCCCTGGGCTGGCGTGCCGGCCGGGCGCCGCGGCGTCGGTGAAACGCACCAGACCGCCTTCCGCGTGCCGCAAGGCTCGCTCGGCTATTGGACGCAGCGCTTCGTCGAGAAGGGCATCGCTTACGAGGCGCTGGAGAAGCGCTTTGGCGAGTCCGTGCTGCCGTTCACAGACCCTGATGGCATGGCGCTCGCGCTCGTCGGTGTCCCCGGCGCCGAGAGCGAGCCCGGCTGGAGCAATGGCGACGTTCCCGCCGAACATGCGATCCGCGGCTTCCACGGCGTGACCTTGCTGCTCGACAGCGCGGCGAAGACGGCTGCCGTCCTCACCGACGTGTTCGGCTTCAAGGAGACGGCGCGCGAAGGCTCGGTGATCCGCTTCAAGGCGTCCGGCGATGTCGAAGGCAGCGTGGTCGACATCTACGAGGCCAAGGGCTTTTTGCGCGGGCACCAGGGCAGCGGCTCCGTGCACCACATCGCTTTCCGCGCGGTCGACGACGCCGAGCAGGGCAAGATGGCGCAAAGGCTCGTGAGCAATCACGGCCTGCACCCGACCGAACAACGGGACCGCAACTACTTCCGCTCGATCTACTTCCGCGAGCCCGGCGGCGTGCTGTTCGAGATCGCGACCGATATCCCCGGCTTCGCCGTCGACGAGCCCGTCGCGACGCTGGGACGCGACCTCAAGCTGCCGAGCTTCCTCGAAGCGCAGCGCAAGCAGATCGAGGCTGTGTTGCCGAATTTGGCAGAGAGCGTGTCATGACCGAGAGTTCATTCGTCCATCGTTTCGAGCCCGCGACCAGCGCGGGCTCCCCTCCACTCCTGCTGCTGCACGGCACCGGTGGCGACGAGAACGATCTGCTCGGGCTCGGCAGGATGATCTCGCCCGGCTCGGCCCTGCTCTCGCCGCGCGGCCGCGTGCTCGAGCACGGCATGCCGCGTTTCTTCCGCCGCCTTGCCGAGGGCGTGTTCGACGAGGACGACGTGCGCCGCCGCGCGCACGAACTCGGCGACTTCGTCGCGGAGGCACGGCATCGATATGGCCTCGCCGCGCCGATCGCGGTCGGCTTCTCCAACGGTGCCAACATCGCGGCCGCGCTGTTGCTGCTGGAGCCGGATGCGCTGGCAGGCGCGATCCTGCTCCGCGCGATGGTGCCGCTGTCGGATCCGCCGAAGGCTGAGCTCGGCGGCAAGCCCGTCCTGCTTCTGTCGGGGCAGGCTGATCCGATCGTTCCGGCGAGCAATTCCGCGAAGCTTGCCTCGCTGTTGTCGGAAGCCGGAGCCCGGGTCGAACACAAGGTCCTGCCGACGGGCCATCAATTGTCGCAAACCGATTTGACGCTCGCCCGCGACTGGATCGGCAAATTCGCCGCCGAAGTCGTCTGAACCCGAAAAGCGGCGCATCGTTTTCGAGCGGTGCGCCGCGGCTTCACTCGAACCAGCCGCGGCGCTTGAACCAGATCAGCGGCAGCACGCCGCTGGCAATGATGGCGAGCCACGCCAGCGGATAGCCGAACGTCCAGTCCAGCTCCGGCATGTGCTTGAAGTTCATGCCCCAGATGCCGACCATGATCGTGGGCGGCACGCCGACGACCGAGACGATGGTCAGGATCTTGAACAGCTCGTTCTGCTGGATGTTGATGAAGCCGAGCACGGCATCGAGCAGAAGCTGGATCTTGTCCGACAATCGCGTCTCGTAATCGCCGAGCGAAGCGACATCCTTGGAGACGGCTTCGAGGCGCTTCTTCGACGCGGCCGTGATCCATTCACCCCCGACATCGCCGGCGAATGAAGCGATGCGGCCAACGCCAAGCAGGACATCGCGCGCCTTGGCGAGCCGATCGGCCAGCTCTCCGATGTTCTCCAGCGCCTCGCGCATCCTGCGGCTGGAGCGGACCGGTCGCTTGGTGCGGACGAGCCCACCTTTGAAGACGCCCCGCGAGAGCCTGTCGACCTTGGCGCCGAGATGCTCAAGGACATCGGCCCCGCGGTCGACCATGGCCTCGACCAGGCTGGCGAACACGCACATGCCGTTCTCCAGGCTGTCATCGGAGCCGATACGCTTGCCGATGTCGTCGAAGATCGGCAGCTGCGCGAAGCGCACCGTCACCAGCACGCGCGGGCCGATGACGAATCCCACCGGCGTGATCTCGGCCTCGTTGTCCTCGTTGAGCCGGACCGCCGGCGAGCTGAGATAGAGCGTGCCGTTGTCGAGGATCAGGCGGCTCGACGCTTCGATCTCGCTGAGCGAATCCTCGGACGGAACGCGGATCCCGAGCAATCGTTCGACGAACTGCTTTTCTTCCGCGGTCGCGTCCAAAAGATCAGCCCAGATGATCTCGGACGGCATCTCCGCGCCGATCTTCTGCCATTCGTCGGATGGCCACCTGTACAGTTTGAGCAAGAACCGAACTCCGCATACCCTCGCGCCGGATCGCACGGCCTGCGGCCATCCTGCGCCGAGCTAACGCATGAGGGTTCCGAACGTTCAAAGTCGGGGGAGCATCGGGCCGGCCAGGCGGGCGCGGCCTTCTTCGATGATGCCATCATGCCAGTGTTTTGCCCGACGCATCAACGGCATCGCCGCAAACCATCTGATCGCGTGACGCGCAAGCCATTGAAATGATTACCCCCGGCTACTGTGCATGGGGTTGTTTTTCAGGTTTTTGTTTGGACCGGTCTCGTGACGATCTCTTCCGTTGGAGAGATCGTCACCGAAATCGCGCAATCGACGCGCGCGACCCTACTCCCACGCCCACGTCGAGAAGTCGTTCTCGTACTGGGGCACGTCCTTCCAGACGCCCTTCAGCTTCTTGTTGGTGATGGTGATCAGCTGCGGCTGGTACAAATAGCCGGAGACCGCGTCGGTGGCCAGCATGCGCTGGGCATCACCGAGAAGCTTGACACGGGCGGCTTCATCCGGCGTCGACACGATCTGCTTGTAGAGCGCGTTGAACGCCGCGTTGTTGTAGCCGAGATAGTAGTCCTGTTCGGTGATCTTGACGAGATCGAACGGCTCGACATGGCTGACGATGGTGAGGTCGAAATTGTGCGGACCATTGCCGGCGAACACCTGCGACAGCCATTGCGCCCATTCGACGTTCTCGATCTTGGCGATGATGCCGACCTTGGCGAGCTGGGCCGCGAGGATCTCGCCGCCCTGCCGCGCATAAGGCGGCGGCGGCAGCTTCAGCGACAGTTCGAGCGGCGTGGTGACACCGGCTTCGGCCAGCAGCTTCTTGGCCTTCTCGGGGTCGTAGGGGTTAATGCCTGTCGTGTCGACATAGCCGAGTGCAGTCGGGACGTAGAAGCTGCCGATCGGCGTGCCGAAACCATCGACCGCGCCGTCGATCATCGCCTTGCGATCGATCGCGGCAAGGATCGCACGGCGGACGCGGACATCGTCGAGCGGCTTCTTGCGGTGGTTGATGGCGACGATGGTCTTGGCGCGGGAGCCGCCGACCAGGACGTTGAAGCGCGGATCGGCCTTGAACTGCGCGATGGTGCGCTGGGCTGAGACGCGCGGAAAAGCATCGACGTCGCCCGACAGCAGCGCGGCCGTCTGCGCCGACGGATCGGAGATGAAGCGGATCGTCACCTTCGACAGCTTGATCGCTGCGGCGTTGCGATAGTCGGCCCATTTGGTCAGAGTCATCGAGGAGCCCTTGGCCCAGGCGCCCAACTGGTAGGGCCCGGTCCCAACCGGCTGCGTGATATTGGTGGCAGCGCTCTTCGGCTCGACGATCGAGCCGCTCGCCTGCCCCAGCAGGAACGGCAGGTTAGGCTCTGAATTCTTCAGGGTGATCACGACCGTGTCGGCATCGGGCGCATCGACCTTCTCGAAGCCCTGGAACAGGCTTTTGTCCTTGTTGGTGCTGGTGGCGACGGCATTGCGCTCGAACGAGAACTTCACGGCGGCCGAGTCGAACGGCTCGCCATTGTGGAATTTGACTCCCTTGCGCAGCTTGAACGTATAGGTCTTCAGATCGGGCGAGGCCGTCCAGCTCTCCGCCAGCAATGGCGAGGTCGAGCCGTCCTCGTTGATCTTGGTCAGCGTCTCGTAGATGTTGTAGAGCGTGACCTCGGCGATCGCGGCGGCGGCCGCGTTGGTGGGATCGAGCCCCGGCGGCTCCAGCGTCATCGCCATGACGACGCTGTCCTTCTTGCTCTGCGCCAGCACCGGCAACGGCGCCACGGCAAGCGTGGCGGCGAATGCGACAATCGATAGTTTCCTGAACATGCGTAACTCCCCGGCCTTCATCTCGTCCCAGCCTACGCCAATTCCGCCCCGGACACTAACCTTCCGCGGGCAACTGCGGCAACGCCATCACGGCTTCCGCCTTGTGGCAGGCGGCCAGATGCGTCTCGCCCACCTTGCGTAGCTCAGGCAGAACCTCGCGGCAATGCTGGTCGGCGAGCGCGCACCGCGAGGCATAGGGGCACCCGGTCGCAGCCGCCGATTGCGAGGCGATCGCCTGGGCCCCGCGCCGGCGCCGGCCGCCGCCGGCGCGCACCCGCGGCACGGCCTCCAGTAGCGCTCGCGTGTAGGGATGGGCGCAGCTCTCGAACAGATCCTCGGGACGGCCCTGCTCGACGATGCGGCCGAGATACATCACCGCGACCTCGTCGCAGAGATAGTCGACGACGGCCAGGTCGTGGCTGATCAGGACGTAACTCAGGCCGAACTGTTCCTGGAGGTCCTGCATCAGGTTCAAGACTTGCGCCTGCACGGAGACGTCGAGCGCGGAGACCGGCTCGTCGGCGACGATCAGCTTCGGCTGGGTGATCAGCGCGCGCGCGATGGCGATGCGCTGGCGCTGGCCGCCGGAGAATTCGTGCGGATATTTCTCCATGTCGGCATCGCGCAGGCCCACCTGCCGCAGCACCGCGGAGACGCGGGCACGAAGCGTCGTGCGATCAATCGCCTCCAACACGGTCAGCGGTTCGGCAACGATGCGCGCGATGGTCTGGCGTGGATCCAGCGATCCGTAGGGATCCTGGAACACCATCTGGAAATCGCGGCGGGCTCGGCGCAGCTCGTCAGCGGAGATGCGGTTGAGGTCGCGGCCGAGCAGCGCGACCTGCCCCGATGTCGGCCGCTCCAGCGCCATCACCACGCGCGCGAAGGTCGACTTGCCGGAGCCGGATTCGCCGACGATACCGAGGCTCTTGCCGGCGTCGACCCGCACGCTGACACCGTTGAGCGCACGCACCTGCCCCGGCGGGCGGAACACGCTTTCGCGCGGCAGCGTGTAGCGCTGCTCGAGATCCTTCACGTCGAGAAGAGGCGCCGTGCTCATACGGTCAGCGCTCCGACGCGTTCGGCCATGGACACGTCGGTCCGGATGCAGCGCACGAAATGGCCGGGTCCGACGTCCACCATCGGTGGAAGTGCGACCCGGCACTGGTCGATCACGAGTGGACACCGGTCGGCGAAGGTGCAACCGGAAGGCAGATCGGCGAGCTCCGGCACCGTGCCGGATATCGTCGTCAGCCGCGTCCCCTTGCGCGCCCCAAGCTTCGGTCGGGCGCGGAACAGGCCCTGCGTGTAGGGATGTCCCATCCGGCGGAACACCTCGTCGGTCGGTCCGCTCTCGATGATCGTGCCGCCGTACATCACCATCATGCGTTGCACGTTCTCGGCGATGACGCCGAGATCGTGCGAGATCAGGATCATGGACATGCCGCGCTCCTCGACGAGATCGGCGATCAGGTCGAGGATCTGGCCCTGGATAGTGACGTCGAGCGCGGTGGTCGGCTCGTCCGCGATCAGAAGGTCCGGCTCGCAGGCGAGCGCCATCGCAATCGTGACGCGCTGACGCTGGCCGCCGGAAAACTGGTGCGGATAGGCGTCGACACGCCTGGCCGGATCAGGCAGCCCGACGCGGTCGAGCAAGGCGATCGCTTCCTTGCGCGCCTGCGATGCCGAATATTTCCTGTGACGCCGCAGCGGCTCGGCGACCTGGTGGCCGATCGTGTGCATCGGATTGAGCGCGGTCATCGGCTCCTGGAAGATCATGCTGATGCGGTTGCCGCGCAGCCGACAATAGTCCGCGTCCGACAATCCAGCGAGTTCGCCGCCATCCAGCTTGATGCTGCCGGTGACGACCGCGCTGTCCGGCAGCAGCCCCATCAGCGACAATGCCGTCAGCGACTTGCCGCAGCCGGATTCGCCGACGAGCCCGAGCGTCTCGCCGCGCTTCAGGGCAAAGCTGACGCCGCGCACGGCCTGCGCCGGCCCGCGGCTGGTATTGAGGCGCACGCCGAGATTTTCGACCTCGATCAACGGCATGGTCGAGCGCTCGCCCATTGTCATCGCTCCCGCGCCAGTCGTGGATCGAGCAGATCGCGCAACCCGTCGCCGAGCAGATTGAGACCGAG
This sequence comes from Bradyrhizobium sp. MV1.5, assembly GCF_055807615.1. Classification (NCBI taxonomy): domain Bacteria; kingdom Pseudomonadati; phylum Pseudomonadota; class Alphaproteobacteria; order Hyphomicrobiales; family Nitrobacteraceae; genus Bradyrhizobium; species Bradyrhizobium sp. MV1.5. The sequence continues at coordinate 81,840 of NZ_JBVVPL010000005.1, forward strand.
CACCGCGATCGCAATCGCGGCGCCCGGATAGACCGCAAGCATCGGCGACTGGAACAGCAGCGTCTGCGCGTCGTTCAGCATCCGCCCCCAGGATGGCTGCGGCGGCTGCGTGCCGAGCCCGAGATAGGACAGCGCGGCTTCGGCAAGAATCGCGAGCGCAAACTGGATCGTCGCCTGCACGATCAGGATCGACAGGATGTTGGGCAGCACGTGCTCGATGGTGATGCGAAATTTGCCCTTCCCCGCCGCGCGCGCGGCCAGCACGAATTCGCGCGCCCAGATCGCGTTGGCCGAGCCGCGCGTCAGCCGGATCAGCGTCGGGATCTGAAAGATGCCGATGGCGACGATCGAGGTCACCATGCCCGGACCGGCCACCGCAGCCAGCATGATCGCGGAGAGCACGGCCGGAAAGGCGAAGGTGAAATCGGAGAAGCGCATGATGATCTCTTCGGTCCAGCCGCGCTTGGCCGACGCGATCAGGCCCAGACAGACGCCAAAGGTGAGGCCGATGCTGACCGCGATGATGCCGACCATGATGGTGGAGCGGGCGCCGGCGAGCAGCAGCGAGACGATGTCGCGGCCGAAGACGTCGGTGCCGAGCCAGTGCGCGGCCGAGGGGGGCCGGAGCTTTGACGCGATGTCGATCTCATAAGGCGACCAGGGCGTCCACAGCAGCGACAGCAGCGCCGAGGCGAGAACCAGCAGGCTCAGCGCGCCGCCGAGCACGAAGCTGCGATGATGCAGCGCGCGGCGCCAGAAGGTCCGGGCCGGCAGAGGGCGCGCGATGGCCGGCGCATCGACGAGGGTGGTCAGCGGCGCGCTCACAGGTCGTGAACCTTGATGCGGGGATCGACGAAGGCATAGAGCACGTCGACCACGAAATTGACGATGACGACCATAGTCGCGAGCAGCATCACGCAGTTGCGCACCACGATGAGGTCGCGGTTGGCGATCGACTGAAAAATCAGGCGGCCGAGGCCCGGCAGATAGAACACGTTCTCGATCACGATGGTGCCGGCGAGCAGATTGGCGAATTGCAGGCCCATCACCGTCATCACGGGGATCATGGCGTTGCGCAGCACGTGACGCCACAGCACCTCGCGCTTGCCGAGGCCCTTTGCGCGCGCCGTGCGGACGAAGTCTTCACGCAGCACTTCCAGCACGGCCGAGCGCGTGACGCGTGCGAGGATCGCGGCCTGCACCACCGCGAGCGACACCGCCGGCAGCAGCAGCGACTTGATTCCGAGCCAGATGCCGTCCTCCCAACCGGGGAAACCGCCCGCGGACAGCCATTGCAGCCGCACCGAAAACAACAGCACCAGCAGGATCGCGAACCAGAAATTCGGCAGCGCGATGCCCACCTGCGTCAGCGACATCACGCCGACGTCGCCGAGCTTGTTGTGGTTGGCGGCGGTGTAGATGCCGGCCGACAGCGCCAGCGTCACGGTGATCAGCATGGACATCATCGCGAGCGGAATGGTCAGCACCAGCCGCTCCGCAATCAGGCTTGCGACCGGCGTGCCGTAGACATAGGAATTGCCGAGATCGCCGACGAGCAGCCCCTTGATCCACTGCAGATAGCGAACCGCCAGCGGCTGGTCGAGCCCGAGCTTGACGGTGAGCGCACGCACCGCGTCGGCCGAGGCATCGGCGCCCATTAGCATCTGCGCGGCGTTGCCCGGGAGAGCATCCAACACCAGGAAAATGATCACGGACGCGCCGACCAGGGTCGCCAGCAAGGTCAGCAGACGTCGGAGGACAAATACGCTCATGCGCTCACGAGCTCCGACGTGGGGGGGGGGGGGGGGGGCCCCCCCCCCCCCGGCGGCGGGGGGGGGGGGGCCGGGGGGGGCAAAAAAGTAAATTGGGCCCGGGGTTAAGGGGGCGATAGCTGCCCCGACAACAGT
>NZ_JBVVPL010000005.1:83756-98894 GCF_055807615.1 Bradyrhizobium sp. MV1.5
CACCACCCCCGCTTCTCTGTCGACTTGCGTGCCTTCCTATTCAAACCCCCCCCCCCCCCCGCCCGGGGGGGGCGGGGGGCCGCCCCCCCCCCCCCCCCCACACCGACGGGATTGCGGGCGTCATGCCGCATTGGGACAAATACGTTCATGCGCGCTCGGATTCAGGGCTCATTCGCAGCACGATCAACATGTCCGGGCACCGGAGGCAAGTGCTTTGCAAACAAGTCCTTTGCAGCATGTGCCTCACCTCAGCCGGGCCAGCGGGACAGAAGGCCCTGCGACGCCTCGAACAGCGCGCTCACGCGCAGCAAGTCAGCATCGCTGCGGAAGCGGCCGACGAGTTGCAAGCCGATCGGCAGGCCGTCGCGGCCGAAGCCGCAGGGCAGACTGATCGCGGGGTGTCCGGTCATGTTGAACGGCATGGTCCAGGGGAACCAGTGCGGCCGAATGCTGTCGAAATGCGTCCCGTCGATCTCGATGGTGCCAAACAGGTCCTGCTTGATCGGCAGGGCGGTGCGGGTGATGGTCGGCGTGGCCAAGAAATGCCCGCGCGCAAGCAGGGATTGCACCCGGCGGAACAGCGCCGTGCGCGCGAACATCGCCTCCTGATAGGCGACGCCGCTGACGTCGGTGGCAAGCGCGAGCTGCTTGAGGAAGGCCTCGCTCAGCTGGTCCCCATGTTCGGCCGCGAGTTTGGCAAAGCGCGTGCGCCAGACCGTGTGGTTGATGGCGCGCCAGATCGGCTCGATGTCGAACCCCTCGCCCGAAAACTCCTCGAGCTCGGCACCCAGGCCCGCGAGTCGATCGAGACTCGCCTTGAAGCTGGCTGCGACGTCGGCAGAGACAGGGCGTCCGGGCGGCGACAGACAATACAGGATTTTCTGCCCACGCAGATCGCCGCGCGGAGCGGCCGTGCCGGGGAAGTCCGGCACGGGAACGCCGATCGACCAGGGATCGCAAGGATCCTCGCCGGCCATCGCCTGCATCATCAGCGCGGTGTCGGCGACGGTCCGCGTCATCGGCGTGACGTAGGTCTGGTTGCCGAAGACGTCCAGCGCCTGGCTGTGCGGGATGACGCCGTTACTCTGCTTCAATCCGACCACGCCGTTGCAGGCGGCGGGAATCCGCGTCGAGCCGCCGCCATCGGTCGCGATCGCAAGCGGCGCGATGCCGCTCGCCACCGCCACCGCCGCGCCGCCGCTGGAGCCGCCCGACGAGCGCTCGGCGCTCCACGCATTGCGGGTGCGGCCGAACAGTGGCGAGTCGGTCAGGCATTTGCTGCCGAATTCGGGCGTCGTGGTCTTGCCGATCAGGATGGCGCCTTCCGCACGGAGCCGCGCAACCGCGACGGCATCCTCGTCCGGAACATTGTCCTTGTAAGGAATGGCGCCGAAACTGGTCTTCACGCCCCTGGTGTTGACGATGTCCTTGACGGTTGCGGGAATGCCGTGCAGCAGGCCGAGCGGCTCGCCGGCCATCAGCTTGCGCTCGGCCTCGCGCGCGGCGGCAAGCGCCTCGTCGCCGCAGATCGTGATGAAGCAGTTCAGCTCGGGCTGGAGCGCCTCGGCACGGGCGAGCACCGCACGGGTGAGCTCGACGGGCGAGATCTGCTTTGTCGCGATGAGGCCGCGCAGCATGGTTGCGGATAGCAGGCAAGGATCGCCGTTCATCGTCACATCGCTCCCGAAGCCGGCCGCCGTTGGCCGATAGCATTGACAGCGAGGATGACAGTTTTGTTAACTCGGCGTCCAATACGATTTTGCACACCAACCCATACGTTTTCGGTATGCCAATGGATCTTCGCCGGCTCCGCTATTTCGTCGCCGTCGCCGAGGCGCGCAGTGTCGGCAAGGCTGCCGAGCGGCTGCGGATGGCGCAGCCGCCGCTCTCGGTCCAGATCCGCAAGCTGGAGGCCGAGGTCGGCGCGCCGCTGTTCCGCCGTGGCACGCGCGGCATGGATTTGACCGAAGCGGGCCAGGCGCTGCTGGCGCGCGCCGGCGAGGCGCTGGCGCTGGCAGCCGACGGCATCGAAGCCGCGCGCGCGGTCGCGGCCGGCAGCCGTGGTCGGCTGTCCGTCGGCTACATGTTCGTGCTGGCGAACGCGATGCTGCCGCGTCTCATCCCGGAGTTGCGGCGATCCATTCCCGGCGTCGATCTCGATTTCGCCGAGCTCAGTGCCACGACGCGCGAGCAGCGTCTGCTCGACCGCAGCGTCACCGCCGCGCTGTGCATGCCAGCCATCAACCATCCCGAGATTCAGGTGGCCCGAATCGGCGCGCAGCCGTTCATGCTGGCGGTGCCAAACCGTTCGCCGCTTGCGCGCCTGAGCGCGGTGCCAATGACACGACTACAAGGCCGTCCGCTGATCGCGCTGCCGCCGCCGGAGCGGGACCCCTCCTCCTCCGCGGTCGCGGCCCTGCTGCGGCGGCATCAGATCGTGATGCCGATTGCGAGCCGGGTGGAGACGGTGCATTCGGCGATGAGCCTGGTTCTCGCCGGTGAAGGCCTGGCCATCCTGCCCGCCTGCGCCCAGCTCGGCGCGCCGCGCGGGGTCGTATTCCGGCCGCTGCGGGATGCGGCCGATTCCATCGACATCGCGGTCTGCTGGCGGCGCGACTCCCAGAGTCCGCTGATCCGCACCTTCCTGAAATGTGCCGAGAAGGCGGTCGCGCGGATGTGACGCGGCCTACGAGCTCCAACTGATCTCGTGGCTCCAGGGCGGATCGGCGCCCGGACGGGTGCAGGTCAGCCCGGCGCAGTTGGCGGCAAACGACAGCGCGCGGCGAAGCTCGTCTGCGCCGATATCCTTAAGTTGCTGTCGGGCGAGACGTCCCTGCTTGTGCAGGGCGAACAACAACGCAGCCTGAAAACTGTCACCCGCGCCGATGGTGTCGGCGACCACGACTTTGGGGGCGGCGACCTCGATCTGCCCTGCCCCCGCATGCCACGCGATTGCACCGTTGTCCCCACGGGTGATGACGACGAGGCTCGCGCCGCGTGCGAGCAGCGTGCTCGCTCGCTGGTGATACGGCTCGTCGGCGAACAGATAGGCAAAATCGACGTCCGACATCTTGATGAGATCGGCGTTGGCCGCAAACTCGGTCATGCGGGCGAGATAAGCCGGCCTGTCCTTCACGAGGTTGGGCCGGCAGTTCGGATCAAAGGAGATCGTCGAGGACGCTCGTGCGCCCGCGATCAGGGCCCTGGTCTCGGTCGCGCCCTGGTCATTGACGAGCGTGGTCGAGCCGACATGGAGCGCTTCGACGGTCGCGAATGGAATGGAGCCGCGCCGGTAGGTCCAATTCCGCGTCGCGGTCTCGGCGTCGTAGAAGGCGTAATGCGACTCGCCGGCGACGATGCGAACGAAGGCGAGCGTGGTCTGGTGTTCGCTGCGGGTGGCGAGCGCGAGCTCGACATTGGAGGCAGCGGCGTGGTCGGCGATCATGCGCCCGAACATGTCCGTCGAGATCCCACCGACAAAGCCGGTCGGCGCGCCGAGCCGCGCCATGCCGATTGCGACGTTGAGGCAGGAGCCGCCGACCGCCGGCATCACCGCTTCGCGCCCGTCGGTGTTCCGCGTCGGGACGAAATCGATCAGCGCGTCGCCGCAGGAAATCAACATCCGATTCAACCTCCGGCCATTCCACGCATCGCGGCGCGGCTGCCGCGATCGACCTCGCGCAGCAATCTGTAGACCTCGCGCTTGCGGGCGTGGAAGGCGGCGATGTCGGGCGTGGTCGGCTCGCTTTTCCGTCCCAGCGCAGACATCTTTGCCATGGTCTCCCCGATCGAGGCGTAGGCGCCACCGGCGACCGCGCCGAGCATGGCAGCGCCGAGCAGCACCGGCTCCCCGGTCTGCGGCAGCGCCACGGTGAGGCCGGTCGTATCGGCCATGATCTGCCGCACCAGCGGACTGCGGCTTGCGCCGCCCCCCATGATCATGATGCTGGAGTGGACGCCATGCGCGGCAAAGGCCTCGATCACCTCGGCAAGCCCATAGGCGAGACCGCAGAGGCCAGCGACGAAGAGCCGCTCCATCGAGGCGATGTCGGTGTCGAGATCGAGGCCTGCGATTGCCGCGCGCGTTTCAGGGTCGGCATAGGGCGAGCGGTTACCGATGAACTCGGGAAGCACATGGACATCGCGGGCCAGCAGCGCGGCGCGGCTGGCGCCGCCGGCGCGCGCGATGATGCGGCGTTCGAGGAACTCGATGAGGTCGAGACCCTCGTTGCGCGCGGCCGCGCTCGCCTCGGCGTGGCCGGGATGCGATTTGAGAAGATGGTCGATCGCGGCGCCCGCAGCCGACTGCCCGCCCTCGTTAAGCCAGAAATTCGGCACCATGCCGGAGTAATAAGGACCCCACACGCCCGGCACGAAGCACGGTTCTTTCGTCGTCGCCATGATGCAGGCCGACGTTCCCATGATGTAGGCGAGACGGTCGCCAACGTCGCTCATCCCGCCCGATCCGTCGCGGCCGCCGATTGCGCCAATGCCGCCGGCATGGGCATCGATCAGGGACGCTCCGACCGGTGTGCCCGGTGACAAGCCAAGATCGGCCGCTGCCGTACCGGTTAGACCGGCGCCGAGCCGCGTGCCGGGCGCGACGATCTCGGTGCCAATGCGGGCGTATTTCTCGTTGACGAAGTCCGACAGGCCGATCCGCTTGAAGAATGGCGCGCTCCAGCCGCCGCCGTCATGGGCGAGATAGTTCCATTTGCAGGTGACGGTGCAGGTCGAGCGTTGCAGCGAATCGGTGGCGCGCCAGGTCAAGTAGTCTGCCAGATCGAAAAAGTGCCCTGCAGCGTCGAAGCTCGCGCGCATATGCCGCTTCAGCCACAGCAGTTTCGGCATTTCCATCTCTGGCGAGATCGAGCCGCCGACATAGCGCAGCACGGCGTCACCGGTCTCGTTGATCAGCCGCGCCTCGGCCGTGGCGCGGTGATCCATCCAGACGATGACGTTGCGCTGCCGGTCGCCGGAGGTGCTGATAGTGAGCGGCTCGCCTTGCCGGTCGAGCACCACGAGGGAGCAGGTGGCGTCGAAACCGATACCGCCGACGCTGTCGGGCGCGATTGCAGCTTCCGCCATCGCGGCCCGTACCGACGCCGTGCAAGCGTCCCAGATATCCTGGGACGACTGTTCGACGATGTCACCCGCCTCGTGCCATATCCTGATCGGATGCCGTGCGATCGCCAGCAAGGTGCCCGCCTCGTCGAACACCCCTGCCCGCGTGCTCGTGGTCCCTACATCGACGCCGATATACGCTCGCGGCATTGTCGCCCCCGGAAGCTCTCGTCAGTTTTGACGCAAGCCTACCAGCAAGTGTAGCCGCCATCCACCAGCACGATGCTGCCGGTCATCAGGCTCGCGGCCTCGGACGAGAGGAACAGCACCACCGAGGCGATCTCCTCGACCTGCCCCATCCGCGCCATCGGGGTTCCACCGATCCAGGCGTCGTACATTCTCGGATTGCTCTTCACGAAGGCGTTGAGCGGCGTCTCGATGTAGGTCGGCGCCACCGCGTTGACGCGGATACCGCGCGCGCCCCATTCGGCGGCCAGCGATTTCGTCAGATGGTGCACGCCGGCCTTGGACGCATTGTAGAAGCACTGCTCCTGCGGCTTGTTGACGATGAAGCCGGACATCGATCCGACATTGACGATGGCGCCGCTCTTCGCCTTGAGCATGTGCTTGCCGAACTCACGACAGCACCAGAAGGTGCCGTTCAGATTGACGTCGATCACATTGAGCCAGTGCTCGTCGGTCACGGTCTCCGCGGGTGTCTCGCTGCGGGCGATGCCGGCGTTGTTGACGAGGATGTCGACCTTGCCATGGCGAGCGACGAGGTCGTTGGCCACTTCCGCCACGCGCCTGGTGTCGGTGACGTCCATGATCGCCGTCTCGATGTCGTAGCCCTTCGCCTTCAGGCTGGCTTTCGCATCATCGGCGACCTTGCTGTCACGATCGCCGATGACCACCCTGGCGCCGGCTTCAGCCAGCGCTTCCGCGCAGGCGAGCCCGATGCCCTGCCCGCCGCCGGTGATGAACGCCGTCTTCCCGTTCAGCTTGAATTTTTCCAGGTACATGTTGTTCTTTCCGATTCTTGTCTTTTTTGCCGGTTCTTGTCAGAGCCTGACCGCGTTGCCGCTTGCGTCGAAGCGATGGATGCGCGGGGGCTCCGGCACCAGCGATACATGGTCGCCGGCGTGCAGGCTCAATTCACCGATGTAGCGCGCCGTCAGCATGCCGAGCGGACCGGCATCGACATAGAGGAAGGTGTCGCTGCCGAGATGCTCGGCCACCGCGATCGTTCCCTGCCAGCCGCCGGCACCGTCGCGCTCGATCTTGAGATGCTCCGGCCGCACCCCGATCGTTGCCGCGCCCTTCTGCAGGGCGTGCTCGCCGGTGACGAAGTTCATCTTGGGCGAGCCGATGAAGCCGGCGACGAAAAGGTTGGCCGGCTTCTCGTAGAGCTCCAGCGGCGAGCCGTATTGCTCGATCTTGCCGCCGTTAAGCACCACGATCTTGTCCGCCATGGTCATGGCCTCGACCTGGTCGTGGGTGACGTAGACCGCGGTGGTGCCGAGCTGCTTCTGGAGCCGCGTCACCTCGATGCGCATCTGCACACGCAACGCCGCGTCGAGATTGGAGAGTGGCTCGTCGAACAAAAACGCCTTGGGCTCGCGGACGATGGCACGCCCGATCGCGACGCGCTGGCGCTGGCCGCCGGAGAGCTCGCGCGGCTTGCGGTCGAGATAGGGCGTGAGGTTCAGCGTCGCGGCGGCGGCCTCGACCTTGCGGTTGATCTCGTCCTTGGCCAGCCCCGCCATCTTCAGGCCGAAGCCGATGTTGCCGCGCACGCTCATGTGCGGATAGAGCGCATATGACTGGAATACCATCGAGAGCCCGCGTTTGGCCGGTGGCGTGTCGACCACGTTCTTGCCGTCGATCAGGATCTTGCCGCCGGAGACGTCCTCGAGCCCCGCGATCAGCCGCAAGAGCGTGGTCTTGCCGCAGCCCGATGGCCCCACGAACACCACGAACGACCCGTCGGCAATCTCCAGGTCCGCGCCCTTGATGATGTGCACGGGGCCGAAGGATTTCTGCACGTCCTGAAGTGTGATCTGACCCATGATCCGGCAGCCCTTCCTACTTTACCGCGCCAAAGGTGAGCCCGCGCACGAGCTGCTTCTGGCTGAACCAACCGAGGACGAGAATGGGCGCAATCGCCAGCGTCGACGCCGCCGACAGCTTTGCCCAGAACAGCCCTTCCGGGCTCGAATAGGACGCGATGAACGTGGTGAGCGGCGCAGCGTTCGAGGTCGACAGATTGAGCGTCCAGAACGCCTCGTTCCAGGCCAGGATCAGGTTCAGCAGCATGGTCGATGCGAGCCCCGGGATCGCCATCGGCGTCAGGACATAGACCAGCTCGCGGCCGATGGTGGCGCCGTCCATGCGCGCGGCTTCCAGGATGTCGCGCGGGATCTCCTTGAAATAGGTGAAGAGCATCCAGATCACGATCGGCAAATTTCCGAGACACAGGATGAAAACCAGGCCGATGCGGGAATCGAGCAGGCCGAAGGACTTGTAGATCAGGTAGATCGGCACCAGCACGCCGACCGGCGGCATCATCTTGGTCGAGAGCATCCAGAGCAGGATGTCCTTGGTGCGCTTGGTCGGCGAGAACGCCATCGACCAGGCGGCGGGGATCGCGATCAGCAGTGCGATCAAGGTCGAGCCGCCGGCGATGATGATCGAGTTCATCGCGTGGAGGAAATAGTCGCTGCGCTCCTGCACGGTCGCGTAGTTCTCCGTGGTCCAGTGGAAAAACAGGAAGGACGGCGGAATTGCAAAGGCCTCAAGTTCGGTCTTGAAGCTCGCCAATACCATCCAGAGGATCGGGAAGAAGATCAGGAAGCCGAAGAACCACGCCCCGATGGTCGAGACCACCACCCGCTGCCTCGTCGCCATCCGCGCCATGTCTCATGCCTCCAGGTTGCGACCGACGATACGGACGAGGAAAAAGGCAACAATGTTGGCGATCACGACAGCCACGAGGCCGCCCGCCGAGGCGGTGCCGACATCGTACTGGATCAGTGCCTGCGAATAGATCAGGAAAGCGATGTTGGTGGTCGACAGTCCTGGGCCGCCACCCGTGGTGACGTAAATTTCGGCAAAGACGGTGAGCAGGAAGATCGTCTCGATCAGGATCACCACCGTGATGGGACGCGCGAGGTGCGGGAGCGTAATGTAGATGAAGGTCGAGACCGCGCTGGCGCCGTCCATTTCGGCGGCTTCCTTCTGCTCCTCGTCGAGCGACTGCATCGCAGTGAGCAAAATCAGCGTCGCGAACGGCAGCCATTGCCAGGACACGATCAGGATCACCGCGAGCAGCGGCGCGTCGGTAAACCAGTCGATCGGCGTCAAGCCGAACAGCGACGCGATCCAGGCAAACAGCCCGGACACCGGATGCATCAACAGGTTTTTCCAGACCAGTGCGCTCACCGTCGGCATGACGAAGAACGGCGCGATCACCATCAGCCGCACGATGTTGAGGCCGATCACGGGCTGGTCGAGCAACAGCGCCAGCGGAATTCCGAGCAGGACGGTCAGCGCCAGCACCGAGCCGACCAGCACCAGCGTATTCTGGAGGGAGGCGAGAAACGCGGGATCGGTGAGGAAGTAGCGGAAATTTTCCAGCCCGACGAATGATTCCGAGCCGGGATCCAGCAGGCTGTAGTGAAGCGTCGAGAAATAGAGCGTCAGCGCGAGCGGGACGATCATCCAGATGAACAGCAGCCCGACCGCCGGCGTCAGGAGCGTCCGTGCGAGAAGCTGCGTCTGCCGGGTTGCCATTCTTGGCTTCTCCGCTTGCGGGAAGACGGCGGCCATCCATCCTTAGCGGTGGATGGCCGCAGGTCTGAGCTCAGGAGGGAGAGTTCGATCTCACTTGATGTAACCGGCGCGCTTCATCTCGCGCTCGGTCGAAGATTGCGCCGCGGTGAGCGCGGCATCGACCGTCATCGATCCCGCAAGCGCGGCCGAGAACTGCTGGCCCACCTGCGTGCCGATGCCCTGGAATTCGGGGATCGCCGCATATTGCACGCCGACGTAAGGCACCGGCTTCACCGTCGGCTTGTTCGGATCGGCGGCATCGATCGAGGCCAGCGTCAGCTTCGCGAACGGGGCGACCTTCAGATATTCGGGGTTCTGGTACAGAGAGGTTCGGGTGCCCGGCGGCACGTTGGCCCAACCCTCCTTTGCGGCGACGGTCTTGGTGTAGTCCTTGCTCGTTGCCCAGGCGATGAACTTCTCGGCGGCTTCCGCCTTCTTCGAACCCGCGGGGATCGCGAGATTCCAGGCCCACAGCCAGTTGGCGTTCTTGCCAAGGCCCGTGTTGGGCGCGAGCGCGAAGCCGACCTTGTCGGCGACCTTGGAGTCCTTCGGATTGGTGACGAAGGACGCCGCGACCGTGGCATCGATCCACATTGCGCACTTGCCGGCATTGAACAGCGCGAGGTTCTCGTTGAAGCCGTTCGAGCTCGCACCGGGAGGGCCAGCCTGCTTCATCAGGTCGACATAGGTCGTGAGCGTCGCCTTCCATTCCGGCGTGTTGAACTGCGGCTGCCACTTCTCGTCGAACCAGCGTGCGCCGTAGGAATTGGCCATGGCGGACAGGAACGCCATGTTCTCGCCCCAGCCGGCCTTGCCGCGCAGGCAGATGCCGTAGACACCGGCGCTCTTGTCGGTGAGCTTCTTGGCGGCGTCGATGACAAAATCCCAGGTCGGCTTTTCCGGCATCTTGAGGCCGGCCTTGTCGAACAGGTCGGTGCGGTACATCACCATCGAGCTCTCGCCGTAGAACGGCGCGGCGTAGAGCTTGCCGTCGACCGAGACCGCATCCTTGATCTTGGGCAGGAGGTCGGCGACGTCGTAGTCGGCGCCGAGATTGGCCAGCGGCACCAGCCAGCCCTTCTTGGCCCAGATCGGCACCTCGTATGTGCCGATCGTGAGGACGTCGAACTGGCCGCCCTTGGTGGCGATGTCGGTGGTGACGCGCTGGCGCAGCACGTTCTCTTCCAGCGTCACCCATTTGACGCTGATATCGGGGTTCTTCTTGGTGAATTCGGCCGTCAGCCCCTGCATCCGGATCATGTCGCCGTTGTTCACGGTGGCGATCGTCAGGGTCGTTTCAGCCATCGCGGGGACGGCCAGCAACAGGCAAGACGCGCCGCAGACGGCGCCGAGGACGTGTTTCACGGTGACCTCCCTAGAATCGCGCTTTTGAGCATATGCCCACGCGTTGGGCGTATGTTCGACTGGGGGCGGGCCGTTGTCAAGCAGGCGCAAAGCTGTTCGCGCAACTTATGAGTGCTGCGGTGCGGGAGATGGCTGAGCTCTCGTCTCACACACTGTCTTGCTCCGCGAAAGCGGAGCATCCAGTACGCCGTGTCGTCTATTGGTTTGTCCCAAGAGGAGCCGCGGCGTACTGGATCGTCCGCCTGCGCGGATGATGACAGTGTGGTGTGGGGAAAGACCGCCTGCCTCCCCGGCACGAAGAGCGAGCCGCCTCAGCGCTCCAGAATCGCCCTCGCGGTCGCCTCGTCCGTGATCAGGCCGTTGATCAACCGGCCATTCAACGCTGCCGCGATCGCCGGCACCTTGGCCGCACCGACCGCGGCGCCGATCGTCGTGGTCTTCGCCGGGACCTCCGGCGGGATGCTGGTCAGGCGCCTGTTGGTGCCGGCCTTCAGCAGGCGGCCCTTGGAATCATAGGCCCAGCCGGTGATCTCGCCGATAGCCCCTTGCCGCATCATCTCGAACAATTCGTCGCGGGTGACGAAGCCGTCGACATGGACCTGCGCCTTCTGGTCCATCTGGCCGATGCCGACGAGGCGCAAATCCGCCTTGGCCGCGACGGCCTTCACCTTCGCGATCGGCTCGATCCGGACCATCTTGTTGCGCTCGTCCTCGGACGACATCAGGAACGGCAGCGGCATCGGATAGTGCCGCGCGCCGGTGCGGTCGGCGAGCCGACCGACGGTGTCGTAGAAGCTTGCCGAACCGTCGGCTGAGATATTGCCGACCAGCGAGACGATCTGGTGGTTGGGCCGGTCGATCGGCGTGACGCGCTCGACCGCGGCGCGCACGGCGCGTCCCGTGCCGAGCGCAACGATGACGGGGGTTTCCGAACGCAGCGTGGAATCGAGCAGATTGGCGCAGCGTTCGGCAATGCCCGCCGTGGCCTGCGGCGCGGCGGAATCCGCCGGCACCACCTCGCAATGGGCGAGGTCGAAACGTTCCTTCAACCGCGCCGCCAGCTCCATGCACGCGGCGATGGGATGTTCGAGCCGGAAGGTGATGAGCCGCTCGGCGAGACACAGCGACACCAGCCGCTGCGCCGACGCGCGCGACACCTGGAGCATCTTCGCGATCTCGTCCTGGGTGTGACCGGCAATGAAATAGAGCCAGCCGGCACGCGCGGCGTCATCGAGCCTGGACTTTTCGTTCTCGGCGGCCATGGCAGGCGTCAGGCGTCCTTCCAGAAATCGATCATGCGCGCGAAGACCCGGTCGGCCCCCGCACCCGACAGTATAGCCTGCCCGTCGCGTCCGCGATAATGGCTGCCGCCGGCAAATCCCCAGACCATCATGCCGGCCGCCTTGCCCGCCTGCACGCCACTCGCACTGTCCTCGATCACCAGCGTGCGCGCAGGTTGCGTGCCCATCTGCTCGGCCGCGTACAGAAAGAGATCGGGCGCCGGCTTGCCATGCCTGACCATCTGCGCGGTGTAAATCCGGCCGCCGAAATGCGCCCGCAGGCCGGTAACGTCAAGGGAGAGCGCGACACGGTCGATGTCGCTGGACGAGGCCACGCAGAATGGTGACCGCAATTCCGATATCACGGTGGCAATATCCGCGATCGGCTGAAGTGATCCGGCGAACGTGCTCAACACATGCGACTTCAAGCGCGGCAGAAAGCCGTCCGGCACGACCTGCCCGAGATCACGATAATGCTGCTCGACCGCTTTCGTGCTGCGTCCGAGAAAGAGCTCGAGCGCCTGGTCCGGGCTCAGTGCGATGCCGCATTCGGCCAGCACGTCGGACAGACACCGACAGCTCAACAGCTCACTGTCGACCAGCACGCCGTCGCAGTCGAAGATGATCAGATCGGGTTTCGGCCGGCCCTGGTCCATCCGGCCATTCGATCATATACCCATAGCATGGGCAATAGCTCACCCCGAGATCGGAACGCCGCACCCTTTCCTGAATCAGTGCGCCAACTGCCGGTAAATCGCCGGCAGCGCCGCGGGCAGTCGGCGGATGTTGCCGACGATGGCGTAGCCGCCACGCCCGAACAGCGTCGGGAAATAGGATTGCGCGGTTGCGTCCACCGTGACGCCGAAGGCGGCGATGCCGAGCCGGCGCGCCTCCTGCACCGATTTGCGGGTGTCCTCGACCGCGAAGCGGCCTTCGTAATGATCGACATCGTTCGGCTTGCCGTCGGTGAGGACGAGCAGCAGCTTCTTGCGCTGCGGCTGACGCGCGAGCTCGGCCGAGGCGTGGCGCACCGCAGCACCGATCCGCGTGTAATAGCCGGGCTTCAGCGCGCCGATACGACGCTCCACTGTCCCGCTCATCGGCTCGCCGAAGGCCTTGACGGTTTCGAGCCTCACCCAGGATCGCCGGCGCGAGGTGAAGGTCAGGATGCTGTGGTGATCGCCGCAGGCCGACAGGCCGTGCGCGAGCACGAGTAGCGCCTCCTTCTCGACGTCGAGTACGCGATGGCCGTCGACCCAGGCGTCCGTCGAGAGCGAGACGTCGACAAGCAGCGTGACGGCGAGATCGTGCCCCTGCGGGCGCATCGCGACATGGATGCGATCGAGACCGCCGCCGCTGCCGGCGCGAAGATCGCAGCGGGCGCGCACGAGCGCGTCGAGGTCGAGGTCGTGCCCGTCGGCCTGGGCTCGCATCAATTCGCGGCGCGGCCGCAAGATCTCAAAGCGCTGCCGCACCTGACGGATATGCCGGAGCATGGACTCGTCGGGCGACCAGGTCTCGCCGGTCTCGGATGCGGCGCCCGCCAGCACGCGGCAGTGATCGGGCAGGTAGGAGCTGCTGCGGTAGTCCCATTCGGGATAGGTGAGGTCAGCCTTCAGCGGCGAGGCATCGAGGGCTTCCGGCGGCAGGTCGAGATCGAATTTGAGCCGGCTCGCCGGCTTGCCGCTGCGCCGGCTCAGCGTCATCTCCTCGAGATCGTCGGCGGCCTTCGCGTCCGCGTCCTCGCTATCGTCAGCCGGACGGTCGACATTGACCATCTCGGCCATTGCGAGAATCTTTTCGAAGCGGTTGAGCACGAAGGGATCGCGGCGATCGACGTTGTCCTCGCGCTCGCGCACGGCAAAGCGCTTGCGATTGTCCTCGGCCGCGGCCCCCGCGCCCGGTGCGCACGCGTCGCCGCCCGCATGCGCGGGCGAGAGCTCGCGCGTCCAGCAATCGCCCCAGAGCGGACACGGCAGCACCGAGCGATAGCCCGGCGGTGCCTTGTCCGGCAGCGGACCTGTCCCCATCATCGCCGGCCACAGCCGGCTTGCGGACGCCTTTCCGGCCCCGAGCAAGGCGAGAGCGATCTGCTCGATCTCCTGCTCGAGACGCGGCAACGGACGTCGCGGCCGGGCTTCGGCGGTTGCGGCGGCGAGCCGCGCGTAATCGGACGCGAGCCCGGGAAACTGCGTGAGCACGAAGACCGCCGTCTCGCTCGCCCGGCGCAAGACCAGGAGGTCCCGCCGCAGCGGATCATCCTCCGTGATCGTCTCGATCGGCGCGACCGCGAACCACGCCGCGAGCCAGCGGTAGAGGCATGCGTTGAGGTCGCGGTCGGCAAATATCGCGATGCGATCGGGAAGGAAGATGGTCGCGGCGTCGCGGCCCGGCTGTTCGAGACGTTCGTCTCCAAGGCCGATGCGTTGCCGCCAGCCGAGCCGATGGCCCGCCCTGCGTGCGCCTGCGCTCGCGATCTGAACGCCCGTCTCGCCGCCAAGTGCACGGAACATCACCGCGAGCCGGCCTCTGATGTCCGCAAGTGCCACCGCGTGATCATCGTGAGCCGGATAGCTCGCGGTGCCGCCGACCATCCGATGCCAGGCGCGGCCGACCGTCTCCTCAAGTTCGAGGAAGTCGAGCATGGAACCTGCCTCACCCGATCACGGCGCGCGCGACATCCAGCAGCGCCGCCTTGACGTCGGAATCGTCGGTCAGCGGCTCAATCATGCCGGCGAGCACGGCATCGGCGATCGAGACACCCGCCGCGATCAAGGTCGCGCAATACACCACGAGCCGGGTCGAGACGCCCTCCTCCAGATCATGCCCCTTCAACGCCCGCAGGCGTCCGGCAAGCGCGACCAGCGGCCGTACGCGATCCGGTGGCAGCCCGCTCTCGGCCGACGCCACCGCAATCTCCTGCTCGGCCGGCAGGAAGCCGAACTCGATGGCGACGAAGCGCTGCCGCGTCGAAGGCTTCAACGCCTTGAGCAGGGTCTGGTAACCGGGATTGTAGGAGACGACGAGCATGAAGCTCGCGGGAGCACCGAGCTCCTCGCCGGTTCGCTCCAGCGGCAGGATACGGCGGTCGTCGGTGAGCGGATGCAGCACGACAGTGACGTCCTTGCGGGCTTCCACCACCTCGTCGAGATAGCAGATGCCGCCCTCGCGGACCGCGCGCGTTAATGGACCGTCGGTCCACACGGTGTCGCCGCCCCTCAGCAGATAGCGGCCGGTGAGATCGGCGGCGGTGAGATCGTCGTGGCAGGCGACGGTGTGGAGCGGCAAGCCCAGCCGCGCCGCCATATGCGCGACGAAACGCGTCTTGCCGCAACCGGTCGGCCCCTTCAGCAGGACCGGAAGCCGGTGCCGCCAGGCGTGCTCGAACAGGGCGCACTCGTTGCCGCTTGCGACGTAGGCCGGTAGCGCGGGTGCGGGCGCGGCCAAGGCGTGAAGGGCTGCTTTCATGATCTCTCTCCGTAGATGTCTGAAGCGGCGGCCCCGACGAAAACCGGCCCCCGTCACGCTTAAAAGGCCCGCTGCAGCGCGGCGGGAATTGTAGCCAGCTTTTAGCGGCCCGGCCCCACCACCCCCCAGA
>NZ_JBVVPL010000005.1:98904-270300 GCF_055807615.1 Bradyrhizobium sp. MV1.5
GGTGCGGGGGGGGGGGGGGGGGGGGGGGGGGCGGGCCCCCCGGGGTGGGGGGGTGCTTCTCTCTCCCGCCCCCGTGCCGGCCGCCCCGGGGCCCCCCCCCCCCCCCGCCCCCCCCGTCACGCTTACTCGGCCGGCTGCAGCGCGGCGGGAATGGTCGCCTGCTTTTCGCGGCCGGGCACCAGCACCGCCCAGACGAACATCAGCGCGGAGATCGCGACGAACCCACCGGAGCCGAGCCGCACCCAGTAGAAAAAGGCGAGCTGGTCCTGCACGTCCATGTAGCCCTGACCGAGCACGCGCTGGAGATGGACCTGGACCACGCCGGCAAAGGTCAGCGCGAACGTCATCGTCATCATGGCCGTGCACATGATCCAGAAGCTCGTCATGCTGAGCCACTGGTTATAGGGTGCGCGTCCCTTGATCTGCGGGATGGCGTAAGCCATCACGGCAAGATTGAGCATCACATAGGCGCCGAAGAAGGCGAGATGGCCATGCGCGGCGGTGACCTGGGTGCCGTGGGTGTAGTAGTTCACCGAGGACAGCGTGTGCAGGAAACCCCAGACGCCGGCCCCCAGGAACGCCATCACCGAACAGCCGACCGACCACAGCAGCGCGGCGCGGTTCGGATGCTTGCGGCCGGCCTTCCAGGTCATCTGCACCGTGAAGATCACCATCGTGAAGAACGGCGCGACCTCGAGCGTCGAGAACAGCGAGCCGATCCACTGCCAGTAGCCGGGCGCGCCGATCCAGTAGAAATGGTGGCCGGTGCCGAGAATCCCGGAGAACAGCGCGAGGCCGATAATGACGTAGAGCCACTTCTCGACCAGCTCGCGATCGATGCCATTGAGCTTGATCATGAGATAGGCGAGCACGGAGGCCATGATCAGCTCCCAGACGCCCTCGACCCAGAGATGGACGACGTACCACCAGTACATCTTGTCGACGGCGAGGTTCGCCGGATTGTAGAAGGCGAACAGGAAGAAGATCGCAACGCCCCACAGGCCGAACAGCAGGATGTTGGTGACCGTGGTCTTGCGTCCCTTGAGCGCGGTCATGGTCACGTTGAACAGGAACATCAGGCAGACGACGACAATGCCGACCTTGATGATGAAGGGCTGCTCGAGGAACTCGCGGCCTTCATGGTAGTGGAAGAGATAGCCGACCACCGCCACGCCCGCTGCGCCGAAGAACATCCAGAACTGGATCTTTGCGAGCAGCGGGCTGTACAGCTCGGTCTCGGTTTCCTCAGGCAGCAGGTAGTAGGTCGCGCCCATGAAGCCGAGCAACGACCACACGATCAGCGCGTTGGTGTGGATCATCCTGACGATATTGAACGGCAGCAGCACCGACAGCGTGTTGGGCAGGACGTAGATGGTCCCGGCGAGGAGGCCGAACAGGACCTGGGCCAGGAAGAGGGTCAGCGCGCCGTAGAAATACAGCATCGCGACTTTCTGCGTTTGATATTTCATCTCGGATTCTCTCTGTTCTGAAAGAGGAAAGCGGCGGGCTCAGCCGGCCTTGTTCGGCGGCCAATCCTGGCGCTTGATCGTGCTCACCCATTGCAGGAAATCGGCGAGATCGTTGAGCTCCTGATCGGTGAGGTTGAACTGCGGCATCTGTCGCCGGCCCTCCGCGCCCGAAGGCTGCGACTGCATCCAGGCCTTCAACGTCTCTCGCGCGCCGGCCGGATCCTCCTTGCCGCCCCATCGATCCCAGACGTTGCCGACTTCGGGCGCGAAATAGGCGCCTTCACCGAGCAACGTGTGGCAGTTGATGCAGGAGTTCTTTTCCCAGACATGCTTGCCGCGGGCGACCGACGACGTCAGCGTCGCCGCGTCCGTCGATGTCGTGGCCATGTAGTAGTGGCTGTGCGCCGTCAGCCCGATGAAGATGGCGAAGAAAAAGGCCGAGCCGCCGTAGAAGACGTTTCGAGCGGCCGACTTGGTCAGGCGTTCAGCCATTGCCAATCCTTTCAATTGAGTCCCGTCGCGTAAATCGGTAATGCGATTTATTGCCGATTGGCCCGGCCCGTTCTTTGTCAGGGCGCAAGGAGTGGGTCAGATCAGGGCGGCGACGGCGGATGTGAGCCAGGCAAACAGCACCACCATGAGGATCCAGGCGCTGACGAGGCCGCGCCAGAGCGCAGGCGCCGCGCGAAGATCGAGGAAATCGAGTGCAATCCGGCGGCCCTTGACGGCGGCCAAGGCCAGCAGCAGGGCGTCGCCGAGCAGCGGTAGCGGCACAAGCAGTGGCACCATGATGGTCGCGAGCGCGAGGCCGATCAGCGCGAGCCAGGTGATGTCCAGGCGATTCGGCATCGTCACCGCACCAGATAAAGAATCGGGAACATTACGATCCAGACCAGATCGACCATGTGCCAGAAGGCCGTTCCCGTCTCGACGCCGAACGCTTCAGCGCGGCGGCAGACGAATGCGAGGATGATGATGCCGAGGCAGACGTGCAGGAGATGGAAGCCGGTCAGGAGGAAATAGAGTGTGAAGAACGGACTGGTTTCAAGTCCGATGCCGCGCCCGATCTCTTCCGCATATTCGGCGAGCTTGACCGCCACGAACAGGCCACCAAGCCCCATGGCTGTGAGGAGCCAGCATCGTGTCGCCCGCCTCTCGCTGGCCCGCGCGGCCTTCGTAGCCCGGGCTGCGGCCCAACCGCTCGTCACCAGCACGACAGTGTTCAATCCGGCGAGACCCGGATCAAGCGCCGCCTGCTCCGCCGCAAACACGGCCGGGTGGATCGCGCGGGCGACTGTGAAGGTACCGAGAAACAGACCGAAGGCGGCGAACTCGCTGAAGATCAGAACCCAGATCATGGGATCGCCGGGAAGATCGTCCAGGATTCCCCAGCCCGTTCCCTGTGGTTCGCAATCGGCTGCCGACATCTGCTCTTCCGGATCAGGACACCGGCCAGCTTTAGCTCAGCCGTGCCGATCCAAGTTTGTTGCCGGACAAATTTGGGGGAATGCCGATCAATTTGTTTGCGCCGTCGCAACGTCCGGCCGGCCGGGTCGCGGTACCAAACGCCCCAGGGTTCCGTGGAGCTGCGAGCGATAACGTGAGCGATGCACAAATCGGGCTGATGACCGCAACGCCCATCATCATCGTCTTCGCCATCGCGCTCCAGCGAATGGGCGTGCTGTCGACCGTGGCAACCGTATCGGCAGTGAGCCTTTCCGTCGCGAATCGCGGCGGTGCTGTTCACGACGCAGTAGAGCCGTCGATCTTGGATGGTAGCCCGGATCGAGCGCAGCGCAATCCGCGCTACGTAGCTACGAAGAGATAGTCTCTATCTCCGCTGATTATACACGTCGATGCACACCGCCCCGAGCAGGACCAGTCCCTTGATGACCTGCTGATAGTCGATGCCAATGCCGAGGATGGACATGCCGTTGTTCATCACACCCATGATCATAGCACCGACCACGGCACCGCCGACGCGGCCGACACCGCCATAGGCCGAGGCGCCGCCGATGAAGCAGGCGGCGATGACGTCGAGCTCGAAGCCGAGACCCGCCTTCGGCGTTGCCGTGTTGAGGCGCGCGGCGAAGACGAGGCCGGCGAGCGCAGCGAGCACGCCCATGTTGACGAAGGTAAGGAAGGTCAACCGTTCCGTCTTGATGCCCGACAGGCTGGCCGCTTTCGCATTGCCGCCGACCGCATAGACCTGCCGACCGATGACGGTGCGCCGGGTGACGAAGCCGTAGAGCGCGATCAGCGCGGTCATGATGACCAGCACGTTCGGCAGACCGCGATGCGAGGCGATCAGATAGGTGAAATAGAGCACGGCGCAGGCCAGGAGAATGCTCTTGCCGAGGAAGAACGCGTAAGGCTCGACCTCGATGCCGTGCAGCTGCTCGCGCGAACGCCCCTTGGCGCTGGCGTAGACGAGGCCGAGCGCGAGCACCGCACCGACCAGCATCGACGTCGGATGCAACGTGCCGGCCTCGGGCAGCATCTCCGGAATGAAGCCCGACGACAATTTCTGGAAGGTCGCCGGGAACGGTCCGAGCGACTGGCCCTGCAATACCGCAAGCGCGAGCCCCTTGAACACCAGCATGCCGGCGAGCGTGACGATGAAGGACGGTATCTTGAAATAGGCCACCCAATAGCCCTGCGCGGCGCCGATCGCCGCGCCCAGCAGCAGGCAGGCGATGAAGGCGAGCGTGTAGTCGACCTTGTAGGTCACCATGAGCACGGCGGCCACCGCGCCGACGAACCCCGCGACCGAGCCGACCGACAAATCGATGTGTCCGGTCACGATCACCAGCAGCATGCCCAGCGCCATGATGACGATGTAGCTGTTCTGGAGCACCAGATTGGTCAGGTTGAGCGGCTGCAGCAGCGTGCCGCCCGTCATGACCTGGAAGAACAGCATGATCGCGATCAGCGACATCAGCATGCCGTAATTGCGCAGATTGTTCTTGATGAAGCTGCCGTGCCGGCCCTCCTCGGGCAGCGAAACCGTCTTGTCGGTCATGGCTGCGATCCTCCCATCTCCGCACCCGCAAGGGCGCTGCTTCCATAATTTCTGTCGTTGCGCATGATGGCGCGCATGATCTTTTCCTGCGTTGCGTCTGCGCTCTTGAACTCGCCGACGAAGGCGCCGTCGTTCATGACGCAGATGCGGTCGCAGATGCCGAGCAGCTCGGGCATCTCCGAGGAGATCACCACGACACCGCGGCCGGCTTCCGCAAGCTCGTTGATGATACAGTAGATCTCGTATTTGGCACCGACGTCGATGCCCCGGGTCGGCTCGTCCAGGATCAAGACCTTGGGGTCGGTCATCAGCCATTTCGACAGCACGACCTTTTGCTGGTTGCCGCCGGACAGCTGGCTGGTCTCCTGGTAGACGTCGGAGCAGCGGATGCGCATCCGGTTGCGGTAGTCGCTGGCGACCTTCAGCTCGGCGATGTCGTCGATGACGCGGTTCGGCGCGACCTGGTCGAGGCTTGCGAGCGTGATGTTCTTGCGGACGTCGTCGGCGAGGACCAGTCCCAGCTGCTTGCGGTCCTCCGTGACATAGGCAAGGCCTGCGTCGATCGCGGCCGCGACGTTCGGCAGCACGATCTCATGGCCCTCAAGCCGGATGCGACCGCTGATCGTGGTGCCCCAGGACCGGCCGAACAGGCTCATGGCGAATTCGGTGCGGCCGGCGCCCATCAATCCGGCAATGCCGACGACCTCGCCGCGTTTCACGCTGAAATCGACGTTCTTGATCACCTGCCGCTCGGGATGGATGGGATGGTAGACCGACCAGTTCTCGACGGTGAGAACGGGCTCGCCGATCTTCACGCTGCGCTCGGGAAAGCGATGGGCCAGATCGCGGTTGACCATGCTGCGGATGATGCGGTCTTCCTGAATCGGCTCGGCGCGGCAGTCGATGCCGTCAACGGTGCGGCCGTCGCGCAGCACGGTGATGTGGTCGGCGACCTTGGCGACCTCGTTCAGCTTGTGCGAGATCAGGATGGAGCCGATGCCCTGCGCGCGGAACGCCATGAGACGTTCGAGCAGCGCGGCGCTGTCGGCCTCGTTGAGGCTTGCGGTCGGCTCGTCCAGGATCAGCATCCGCACCCGCTTGGACAGCGCCTTGGCGATCTCGACCAGCTGCTGCTTGCCGACGCCGAGATCGGTTATCAGCGTATCCGGGGATTCCTTCAGGCCGACCTGCGCGAGCAGGTCGCGCGTGCGCCGATATACCTGGTCGCGGTCGATGACGCCAAGCTTGGACGGCGGGTGCGACAGAAAAATGTTCTCGGCGATCGACATCAGCGGGATCAGCGCCAGCTCCTGATGGATGATGATGATCCCGAGCGCCTCGGAATCGTTGATGTCGCGGAAGCGGCGCTCCTCGCCATCAAAGATGATGGTGCCCTCGTAGCTGCCGGCCGGGTAGACGCCGCTGAGCACCTTCATCAGCGTGGACTTGCCGGCACCGTTCTCGCCGACGAGGGCGTGGATCTGCCCGGCTTCAACCGAGAAATTGACATCGCGCAGCGCCTGCACGCCGGAAAAGCTCTTGCTGACGTTGCGCATCTCCAGCATTGCGGTCATGATTTCACATCCCTCAATCAGTGTTAGCTCACCTCTCCCCGCTTGCGGGGAGAGGTCGGATCGCATCGTTGGATGCGATCCGGGTGAGGGGGAGTCTCCGCGAGACACACTGCTACCTTCCTCGCGGAGGCTCCCCCTCACCCTAACCCTCTCCCCGCAAGCGGGGAGAGGGAAAAGAAAAGAAGCCTTACTGGAACTGCGCCTTCTTGTAGTAGCCGCTCTCGACCAGGACCTTCTCCCAATTGTCCTTGTAGACCACGACCGGCTTGAGCAGATAGGACGGCACGGTCTTGGCGCTGTTCTCGTAGGTCTTGGTGTCGTTGACGGTGACCTGCTTGCCGGCAAGCGCAGCGTCGACCATGTCGGCGGTCACCTTGGCGAGGTCGCGGGTGTCCTTGAAGATGGTCGAATACTGGTCGCCGCGCAGCATCGCCTTGATCGAGGGCACCTCGGCATCCTGGCCCGAGATGATAGGCATCGGCTGGCCGGCGCTGCCATAACCGACGCCCTTCAGCGAGGAGATGATGCCGATCGACAGGCCGTCATACGGCGACAGCACGGCGTTGACCTTCTTGTTGCCGTAGTAGGCGCTGAGCAGATTGTCCATGCGGGCCTGCGCGGTGGCGCCGTCCCAGCGCAAGGTCGCAACCTTGTCCATACCCATCTGACCGGAGGCGACGACGAGCTTGCCGCTGTCGATGTACGGCTTCAGCACGCTCATCGCGCCGTTGTAGAAGAAGTAGGCGTTGTTGTCGTCGGGCGAGCCGCCGAACAGCTCGATGTTGAACGGACCCTTGCCCTCCTTTAGGCCAAGCCCTTTCTCGATTGATTGCGCCTGGAGCACGCCGACCTGGAAATTGTCGAAGGTCGCGTAATAGTCGACGTTCGGCGTGCCGCGGATCAGGCGGTCATAGGCGATCACGGTGATGCCTTTTGCTTTCGCCTGCTTGAGCACGTCGGAGAGCGTGGTGCCGTCGATCGCGGCAATCACCAGCGCTTTCGCGCCCTTGGTCACCATGTTCTCGACTTGCGAGAGCTGGTTCGGAATGTCGTCCTCGGCATATTGCAGGTCGGTGTTGTAGCCGCGCTCCTTCAGCACCTTGACCATGTTGTTGCCATCGTCGATCCAGCGCGCCGACGATTTGGTCGGCATGGCGATGCCGACTGTTGCTTTGTCCTGGGCCGAGGCGGTGACGCCCGCGGCCATCGTCGCAGCGCCGGCCAGCGCCAGCGCGAGGAATGTCGTCTTCAGTTTCAACATGTTTCACTCCCTTGGATGTCAGACTGTTTTTTCGTGTCGTCGAGAAATTTGGTCGTGTGCGGCTTCTAGCCTCCTATCCGAGCTTGACGTCGGGCTCCGCGCGACCGCGCGCGGATGCCTCCAACAGGAAGGTGTAGCCGGCTTGCGGATCGGCGGCACGCGCCGCCGCATCCATGTCCTGCCAGGCCGAGGTGACGAGGAGACGCGACAGATCAGGGCCGACAAAAGCGGGGCAGCTCGCCTGCTTTGCCGGCACGCTCAGCGAACGCAGGCGCTCGCCTTGCGGAGAGTAGACGTCGACGCGGCTTGCGCCCCAGCACGCGTTCCAAATCTGCCCGTCGGCGTCGCACACCGAGCCGTCGAGACCGCCGATTCCGGTGTGGCGCAGCAGCACTTCCGGCTCGCCGAGCGGCAGGCCGGTCGTGGGATTGAGCGGCACCGCGTAGAGCAGCGCGCGCGCGGTGTCGGCGAAGTAGCCAGTGGCGCCATCGGGCGAGAAGCAGATCGAGTTGGGAATGCTGATGCGCGGAAACAGCATCGATATCTCGCCGTGATGGAACGCGTAGATCGCCCCTGCCCCTGCTTCCGCCTTGCGGCCCATGGTGCCGATCCAGAACGTGCCGGAGGGATGCACGCGGGCATCGTTGGAGCGGGTCGCGGGATTGTCCGCTTCGAGCGGACAGAGCAGCGTCATCGCGCCGTCGGCAGTTTTGCGGACATAGAGCCCGTCTTCCGCGATAATCAACTGCCGCTCGGCGTCAATCCGCCCAAGTGCGCTCGCCATCCGGCCCAGCGCATGAACGCGAACGCTGCCACGGCCGAGCTGCGCCTCGAACAGTCGCCCCTCGCGGATATCGAACCACCAGGCCGTGTCCGTGGTCACGTCATAGGTCGGCCCCTCGCCGAGATGGCAAGGATCGTCCGAAAGAACCGAGGTCGGCACCTGTTCCATCATGACCTTCTCACCGCAAAGCGATAGACCGTATGATGGCGATAGACCTCGCGGGGCGCTAGGCGCGGGCTCGGGAAATCCGGCCGGTTCGGTGCGTCCGGCCAGATATGCGGCTCCAGGCACATCGCGTCCGACTGCCGGTAGAGCTTGCCACCCTTGCCCGAAATCGTGCCGTCGAGATAATTACCCGAATAGACCTGCAGACCAGGCTGATCCGTGAACAGCTCCATGATGCGCCCCGAGCGCGGCGCCTCCAGCCGTGCCGCGAGACTAAGCTTGCCGTCGCGCGCGAGACAGTAGGTGTGGTCGTAGCCCTTGCCGTTGCGCAATTGCTGGTCGCCCTCGCGGATGCGCTCGCCGACGGGCCGCGGCTCGCGAAAGTCGAACGGCGTGCCGGCAACGCTGCGCGGCGGCTCCGGCAATGGAATGGCGGTGGGATCGATCGCGAGGAAATGCCCGGCGGCGACCGTCAGCTTGTGATCGAGAATGGGCGTGCCTGATGTCGCGCCTTCCAGATTGAAGAAGCTGTGGTTGGTCAGGTTGACGATGGTCGGCCGATCGGTCCACGCCTCCATGATCAGGGATAGCTCGGCCGGGCCGGTGACGCGATAGGTCAGGCGCACATCGAGCCGACCGGGATAGTTTTCCTCGCCATGCGGGCTCGTGTAGGTCAGCGTGACCGCGGGCTCGGCGCCAGCGTCGATCTCCGCAATGTCCCAGAGCTTGCGATCAAAACCGTCAACGCCGCCGTGCAGCGCATTCGGACCGTTGTTGACGGGAAGCTGCACCGTCTCGCCGTCCAGCGCAAATTGTCCGTTGGCGATGCGATTGGCGTAGCGGCCGACGGTGGCGCCGAAGAACTTCCGTTCGGCGAGATAGCCGGCGAATGCGTCATGGCCAAGCACGACGTCGTCGTAGCCACCCTTGGCGTCCGGCGCGATCAAGGCCTGCAAGACTGCACCATGGGTGATGATGCGTGCCTCGAACCCGCCCTCTCCGCGCAGCATGATGCGGTCCACCTTGCGGCCGTCCGGCAGCGTTCCGAAGACGTCTCTTTCTGCTTTCGATCCAGCCATGATCAATCCACAAACGGTTCGACGATCGTGCGCCTGCCAAGCAGGAAGGCGTCCGCCACGAGACGAAGCGGCGCCAAATCGACGTCGCTCGCGCCTGTCGCGGCGAGCGTGACGAAGCGCCGGTAAAGCTCCCGATATTCCTCATCGGGCGCCTCGGCAACGGTCTTGCCGTCGATCGCCATGATCCGGCCGCCGCGGGATAGCGTCATCCGGCCTTGGTCGGTTTCGACGAGGATATCCCAGCTCTGCGGCCCAGTCTGGCGGAAATCGAACTCGGCGGCCACAGGCAGGCCGTCGATATCGGTCAGCGTCAGCTTCGCGGCGATCGGCGCCTGGCAATTGGCGGGAAAGGCGAGCTCGGCCGCGGTGACGAACACGGGCTTCGGCAGGATCCTGGTCAGGATCGACAGCGCATTGATGCCGGGATCGAACACCCCGAGCCCGCCCGGCTCCCAGATCCAGGCCTGCCCGGGATGCCAGACGCGGACGTCCTCTTTCCAGTTGATGTGCACGGAACGGATGCGGCGCGCGGCGAGCCACTCGCGCGCCGGCTCGACGGCCGGCGCATGGCGCGAATGCCAGGTCGCAAACAGCGTTCGCTTGGCCTCACCCGCCATCGCGATCAACGGATCGAGCTCGGCAACGCCGGCGCCGGGCGGCTTCTCCAGCATGACATGCTTGCCGGCCCTGAGCGCTGCGACGGCCTGGGCGCGGCGCACTTGAGGCGGCGTGCAGAGCGACACCGCGTCAATCGGCGGACCTTTCTCCAACAGCTCTTCGATGGTCGCGAAATGCGGCAGATCCGGCAACGAGGCATTGCGGCTGGCGACGGCTGCCAGCGTCGCGCCGGGAACCGCTGCGATGGCGCCGACATGCTGATCCCGCGCGATCTTGCCGAAGCCGACGATGGCGATGCGAAGTTCAGTCACGATCTTTCTCCAGCTTCCGCGGACGGCAGCGCTTCGGCCGGTACAGTCTCGATCACTGTACCCTCATGGCGGCGCATGCCGTTATGAATGACATAGACCATCGCCTCCGACGCAGTCGCAGCATCACCGGCGGCGATGGCATCGACGATCTTCTGATGCCACAGCAGAACGGTGTCGCGGTCCTCCGGTTCGACCGGTGCGCTGAGCAGGAATGAGGCGCGCAACGCAGCCTCGATGACGTGCCCGATCGAGCGCATGAACAGATTTCCGGAGGCGCGCGCCACCGCCACGTGGAGCGCGAGGTCGGCATCGGCGAAGCCAACGGAGTCGGAGGCTTCAAGTCGCATCCGCTCCATGCAGCGCCGGAGCTCGGAGAGATCCTGCTCCGACCGCTGCGCCGCCGCCAACATCGCCGCGCGCGGCTCGACCGCAAGGCGAATCTCGGCGAGGTCGTTGAGGAAACGCTTGTCGATCCCGGCGTCCAGGTGCCAGGCCAGCACGTCGGCGTCGAACATGTTCCAGGCGACGCGTTCGCGCACGACGGTGCCGACGCGGGCCTTGGTGGTGAGCAGGCCCTTGGCGACCAGCGTCTTGACGCTCTCCCGCAACACCGGCCGCGACACCCCGAACATGGCGATCATCTCGGCATCGCCCGGCAGGCGCGTTCCCTCCGCGTAGCGGCCGGCAATGATGTCAACGCCGATCGAACGGGCCACCTCCGCGTGATTGGAGTGCGCCCGGCGCGTCGGGATGGCGAGGATGCGCGAGGTGGTCATGAGACTGCTCCCGCGCGCTTTGGCACGGGCCGGCGCGCGAGCGCGACCAATCCCTGTTGCAAGGCGATGAAGGCGAACAGCAGCACGCCGGTCGCGATCTTGGTCCACCAGCTCGACAGCGTCCCGTCGAAATTGATGTAGGTCTGAATCATGCCCTGGATCAGCACACCGAGGAAGGTGCCGATTACCGAGCCCTGCCCGCCCGTGAGCAGCGTGCCGCCGATCACGACGGCCGCGATGCTATCAAGCTCGACGCCGACGGCGGACAGCGAGTAGCCAGCGCTGGTGTAGAAGGAGAAGACGATGCCGGCGATGCCCGCGAGCAGGCTCGACAGCATGTAGATCTTCACCGTCATCCTGCCGACGGCGACACCCATCAGGCTCGCGGTCGCCCGGCTGCCGCCGAGCGCATAGACATTGGCGCCGAACCGGGTGAGCTGCAGCAGCAATGCGCCGCCGATCACGATCGCAAGCATGATGATCGCGACCGCCGTCAGCCGTCCACCGCCGGGTAGTCGCAGTGCGAAGTCCGACACGGTGGAATAGACCGGTGCTGTGATCGGCACCGATTCCGTCGAGAGCAGGAAGCTGGCACCCCGGGCCAAGAACATGCCGGCGAGCGTCACGATGAAAGGCGGCAAATCGAAGACGTGGATCACCGCGCCCATCGCCGCTCCGAAGGCGGCCGAAAGCGCGAGAATGGCGACGAAGGCGACCAGGGGCGGCATTCCCCAGCGCTCGATCGCCAGCGCGACGAACACCGTGGTGAAGCCGATCACCGAGCCGACCGAGAGATCGATGCCGCCGGAAATGATGACGAAGGTCATACCGGTCGCGACGATGCCGAGGAAGGCGTTGTCGGTCAGGAGATTGCCGACCACGCGGGTGGAGGCGATGTTGGGAAACTGCATCGCGCAGAGCGCGAATCCCACGACGAGCACGATCGCCGTGATGAGGACGGGCGGCAGGCCTTTCATGCCTTGGTCCTCCGCAGCCGCGCCACGACGCCGGCAAAGCCGGACAACTTCGGCGATTGCAGCAGCAGCACGGCGAGCACCACCACCGCCTTGACCAGCAAATTGAACTCCGGCGGATAGCCCGACAGCAGAATGCCGGTATTCATGGTCTGGATGATCAGCGCGCCGAGTACGGCCAGCACGAGACTGAAGCGGCCGCCGAACAGCGAGGTGCCGCCGATCACCACCGCGAGGATGGCGTCGAGCTCGAGCCAGAGGCCGGCATTGTTGGCATCCGCACCCATGATGTCGGCCGCCGCGATGACGCCGGCAAGCGCGGCGCAAACGCCGCACCAGACATACACCGCCAAAATCATGGCGCGCGTGCCAACGCCGGCAAGCTCGCTCGCCCGCGCATTGCCGCCGGTTGCCTCGATCAGTAACCCAAGTGCCGAGCCTCGCACCACCGCGCCGGTGAGGATCAGCATGCCCAGCGCAATCGCGACCGGCACCGGCACGCCGAGGATGGAGCCGTTGCCGAGCCAGACCAGATCGGGCGAGGAGAAGGTCACGATGCGGCCTTCGGTAATAAGCTGGGCGATGCCGCGTCCCGCCACCATCAAGATCAGGGTCGCCACGATCGGCTGCATGCCGAGCACCGCGACGAGAAATCCGTTCCACAATCCGCAGATCAGGCCCGCGCCGAGCGCAGCCGCCAGCACCACTGCCAGACTGTGGTTGTCGGCGAGGCTCGCCGCGATCGCGCCTGAGATCGCCATCACAGCGCCGACCGACAGGTCGATGCCGCGCGTCGCGATCACCAGCACCATGCCGAGCGAGAGCAGCGCCACCGGCGTGCCGCGGTTGAGCACGTCGATCAGGCTGCCGAATAGCCGGCCGTCCTGGAGGCGCAGATCGAAGAATTGCGGCGACACCACGCGATCGACCGCCAGGATGACGATCAACGCGAGGATCTGGGCAAGGCCGCGGCGCGGCAACAGCGCGGTCATGCCCGGCCCTCATGGGCGACACTGGCGCCATCGGCGGCGATGGCGGCGAGAATGCTGCCGACGTCGATGGCCTCGCCCGTGAGCTCCTCGACATGAGCCCGGTCGCGCAGCACCACCACGCGATCGGAATAGGTCACGATCTCGTCGAGCTCGGAGGAAATCACGAGCAGCGCAAGCCCGTCGTCGCAGAGCTCGCGTATCAGGCGGATGATCTCGGCATGCGCACCGACGTCGATACCGCGGGTCGGCTCGTCCAGCACGAGGAGCCGCGGCGAGGTCGCAAGCCACCGTGCCAGCAGGACCTTCTGCTGATTGCCGCCGGACAGCAGGCCGACGGGACGCTCCGGATCGGGCGGGCGAATGTCGAGCATCTTGACATAACGGCTTGCGATCTCGTCCTGCTCGCGTCGCGACAGCGGCCGATGCAGACCGCGCTTGGCCTGGAGCGCGAGCACGATGTTCTCGCGCACGGTGAGCTCAGCGACGATGCCGTCGGTCTTGCGCTCCTCGGGGCAATAGCCAAAGCCGTGGCGCACGCCGTCCCGCGGCGAGTGAAGCCGGACAGGCGCGCCTTCCACCCTCGCCTGCCCGCCATCCGCGCGCTCGACGCCGAACACCAGCCGGGCCGTCTCGGTCCGCCCCGAGCCGAGCAGGCCGGCGAGACCGACAACCTCGCCATGGCGCAGCTCGAGATTGAACGGCGCGACATAGCCGGCCTTGCCGTAACCCTCGAAGCTCGCACAGACTTCACGCGTAGTCTGTGCGCCTGTCGACGCCCGCGCGCTGGTGGTCTCGGCCAGCTCGCGGCCGAGCATCATCCGGATCAGCTCAAGCCGCAACAGCGACGCGGTCTCGCGCTCGCCGACCAGGCGACCATTTCGCAAAACGGTGATGCGATCGGAGATCTCGTAGACCTGGTCGAGGAAATGGCTGACGAAGACGATTCCAATGCCGCGCTTGGCAAGCTGACGCATGATGCGAAAGAGAATCTCGACCTCGTGGCGATCGAGGCTCGCGGTCGGCTCGTCCAGGATCAGCACGCGCGCCGAGAGATCGACGGCGCGCGCGATCGCGGTGACATGCTGGATCGCCACCGAATAATTGCCAAGCGGCGCTGATACGTCGATGTCGAGGCCGAAATCCGCGAGCAGCGCCTTCGCGCGGCGTCGCATCTCGCCTTCGCGAACGATGCCGAAGCGCATTGGCTGCCGGTCGAGGAACAGGTTCTGCGCCACCGAGAGGTTCGGCAGGAGATTGACCTCCTGGTAGACGGTGGCAATGCCGGCCTGAAGCGCCGCCTTGGCCGAGCGCGGCGCGACCTCTTCGCCGCCCAGCCTGACGATGCCGGCGTCGCGCGGAAATATGCCCGTGACAACCTTGATCAGCGTGGACTTGCCGGCGCCGTTCTCGCCGAGCAACGCATGAATCTCGCCTGCGCGAAGCCTGAAGTCGACCTCCTGCAACGCACGCACAGCACCAAAGCTCTTGCTGATCCCGCGCACTTCCAGCAGGGCAGCAGCGAAATCCGGGCTTTTCTCCATGACAAATTCACTCCCAGCGGCGCCCGCTGACGATGCGGACACGGAGCCTGTTCATTCGCGCAGCGGTTCGAGCGGCATCGCCGGACTGCCGAAACACGGCCGTCCGGCGACACTCCCGCCTCAGTAACCGAGGCCCTTCTTGCTGTCGTAGATCTTCTGCGGATCGTCGGTGGGCGTGTACAGCTTCGACTCGGTCTGGATCCATTTCGGCGGAACCGTGCCCTTGTCCTTGAAGGCCGCGATGGCATCGAGCGCGGGGCCAGCCATGTTCGGCGTCAGCTCGACCGTGGCATTGGCTTCGCCGGCGACCATCGCCTTGAAGATGTCGGGGACCGCATCGATCGAGACAGTGAGGATCTCCTTGCCCGGCTTGAGCCCGGCTTCCTTCATCGCCTGGATCGCGCCGACCATCATGTCGTCGTTGTGCGCATAGACCGCGCAGATCGACTTGCCGCCGCCTTCGGCCTTGATGAAGCTTTCCATCACTTCCTTGCCCTTGGCGCGGGTGAAGTCGCCGGTCTGGCTGCGCACCACCTTCAGG
The DNA here is from genome assembly GCF_055807615.1 of Bradyrhizobium sp. MV1.5. Classification (NCBI taxonomy): domain Bacteria; kingdom Pseudomonadati; phylum Pseudomonadota; class Alphaproteobacteria; order Hyphomicrobiales; family Nitrobacteraceae; genus Bradyrhizobium; species Bradyrhizobium sp. MV1.5. Next base: position 114,012 of record NZ_JBVVPL010000005.1, read on the forward strand.
TTCGCATGCTTGGCGATGGCGGTGTCAAAACCCTTCTTGCGGTTGGCGGCGACGCTGGCGCCGACCGTGCCCTGCAATTCGACGATGTTGCAGGCCTTTGCGCCGACGGTCTTCGCCAGCCAGTCGCCGGCGACCTCGCCTTCGTGAACGCTGTCCGAGGTCACTGCGGTGAGATAGAGCTCCTTCCCGGAGGGATCGATGTCGCGGTCGAGCAGCACGACCGGGATCTTGGCCTCCTTGGCTTCCTTCAGCACCGAGTCCCAGCCGGTCGAGACGACGGGCGCAAGGAAGATCGCATCGACATTCTGCGCGATGAAGGAGCGGATCGCCTTGATCTGGTTCTCCTGCTTCTGCTGCGCGTCGGCAATCTTGAGATTGACCTTGCGCTTGGTGGCCTCCTGCTTGGAGACCGAGGTCTCGGCCGCGCGCCAGCCGGATTCCGATCCGATCTGCGAGAAGCCGATGGTGAGTTCGGCGGCATTCGCCGGCAGCGCGAGCAGTAACGCGGCCGTGGCGCTGGCCGCAAAGAGGGCTTTGAGGATCATCAGGCGTATCTCCCAAAATGTTATCCGGGGCGCTGATTGGTAGCATCGCACCCACAGGCCGACCTTTGAGGCGGCGGGAGGGACTATTTCACGGAAGTTTGGTTCCGACTAGTCATATTATTTGACTATTGATACGCAGCGCAAGCAAGGCTTGACGGCCGTTGTACGACACACTCGGAGCGATTTAGTTCCGCCGATGCAACGGGAAGATGAATGAAACGATGCGGCCTAGCAGCGCCACATCGCTATGGCCGGGCTTGTCCCGGCCATCCACGGCCTTGCCGTGCGGGATCAAGAACGTGGATGCCCGGGACAAGCCCGGGCAGGACGATCTTCTCTGATTTCGATGTGCAATCGCCCGCTGTCGGCCGGGCAACGAAGCCGGCTCTAGATCAGCTTCCGCTGCGCCAGGTTCTTCATCAGCGCGCCGATGCCGAAGGTCCAGGGTTCGCACTCGTCGCTGGTTCGCATGCGGTTGACGAGTTTGCCGAGCTGGGGCGCCGAGATCGTGACGATGTCGTCGCGCTTGTGGGTGAACCCCTGTCCCGGCGCGTCGCGATCCTTGACCGGCGCGAACATGGTCCCGAGGAACAGCACGAAGCCATCTGGATATTGGTGCACCTTGCCGATGGTCTGCTCGACCAGATCGGTCGGATCGCGGCTGATCATGCTGATCGAGGAATGGCCGTCGAGGACGAAACCGTCCTGCCCCTTCACGTTCAGGCTGATGTCGAGCTTGCGGGCGTCGTCGAGGGTAAAGCTGTCGTCGAACAGGCGCAGCAGAGGGCCGATGGAGCACGAGGCGTTGTTGTCCTTGGCCTTCGACAACAGCAGTGCCGAACGGCCCTCGAAGTCGCGCAGATTGACGTCGTTGCCGAGCGCGCCGCCGACGATCTTGCCACGGCTCGAGACGAACAGCACCAGCTCGGGCTCGGGGTTGTTCCAGGTCGATTTCGGATGCAGCCCCGCATCCATGCCGGTGCCGACCGACGACAAGGTCGGCGCCTTGGTGAAGACCTCGGCATCGGGACCAATGCCAACCTCGAGATACTGGCTCCAGGCGTTCTGGTCGATCAGCACCTGCTTCAGGTGCATCGCCTGGTCCGAGCCGGGCTTGAGCTTCGACAGATCATCGCCGATCAGCCGCGTCACTTCCGTCCGGATCGCTTCGGCCGAGGCCGGATTGCCTTTCGCCCGCTCCTCGATCACGCGCTCCAGCATCGAGATGGCGAAGGTCACCCCGGCCGCCTTCAGCGTCTGGAGATCGACGGGTGCAAGCAACCACGGTTTTTTCGGATCGCGCTGATCGGGGGGCGTGTTGGCGACCATAGCATCGAGATCGCCGATGCGCTCGCCCCTGGTCGCGGCAAGCGCCTTCGCCGGATCGTCCTCCTCGCAGAGCGTGCTGACGGTCGGGAATTTTGCGGTGACGTCGAACACACCATCGCCGCGCACGGCGACCACGGCCGGGCCATTCGCCTGCGGCAGCCAGACGCGGCCGACGAGCGTTCCCCGCGTGCCGTCCTCGGGAAGAAGGTCCTTTACCGTCAATGTCGTCATGGGCGTATCCTCGCTCTTTTCGGATCGGCCTCACTCGCAGAGGCCGATCACGTTGGCGAAGACCAATAAACGTCTGGGACGGGAAGTCCAGCGCGGCAGCCCGCCGCGCTCCTATGCCCCCGCCCGCGCTTTTCGGGCCGCGATCTGCTGAAGGGCCCAGCGCGCGTTCTTGCGCACCTCGGGATCGGGATCGTCGGCGATGACGGCAAGGAAGGCTTCGCCGTCGTGGTGGGCGATCTCGCCGAGCGCAGCAGCCGCCTCTTTCCGCAAATTGGCCTGGTCGTGGTTGACGCAATTGCCGATCGGGCGAACCGCGCGCTCGATCTTCATCCGGCCAAGGCTGCGGATTGCCTTCAGACGCACCTGCCAGAACTCGTCGGTGAGCGAAGCGATGAGCGGGTCGGCGGCGATCGAGCCGTTGACGTTGAGGCCCAACGTTTCCGCGGCCATCTCCCGCACCATCCAGTCCGAATCTTTCAACGCGCGCGTGATCATCTCGGCCGCCGGCTTCATCTGCGAGAAGGCGAGCGCGCTGACGGCGGCACGGCGCACATGCGCGTCGGAATCGTTGATCAGCGCGGTCAGCGCCGGAATGGATTCCTCCAGTTTGAGGAACCCAATCACCCCGATCGCCTGCACCCGTACGGCGGCATCGGAATCCTGGAGCGCTTCCAGCGCGGGTTTCAGCGTATCCTTGCAGCGCAGCTCCTTCAGCGCGCGCAACGCGCCCATGCGGACGAAGGCGTGGGCATGCTTGACCAGCGGCAGGATGATTTCGGCGCAAGCGGGATCCTTGAATTCGGCCATGCTGTCGGCCGCGGCGGCCGCGACGATCCTTTCAGGATCGACCAGCAGCTTCACCAGCGCGCTCGCGGCCTCCGGCCCGTCGAACTCGCCAAGCGCCATCGCGACCTGCTGGCGCACGCCGGCATCGGGATCGGCGACCATTTTGGCGAGATGGCCGACGGCGGCGGGATCGCCGGAATGGCCGAGCGCGATGATGGCAACGCGGCGCTCCCCTGGATCGGCGGCCTGGAGCCGCTCGTCGGCATCTTCGAGATCGTCGTAGGATTCGAACGGGCTCGACATGGCTACCTCAGGAGATAGGGAATGTTGACGGTGACGGCGCCGGTCGGGCAATCCGCCTCGCAGGGCATGCAGTACCAGCATTCGTCATAGGCCATGTAGGCCTTGTTGGTCATATCGCTGATACGCAGCACGTCGAGCGGACAGACGTCGACGCACACGGTGCAGCCTTTGTCAGCGATGCATTTGGCGTCGTCGACGACCACCGGAACCGATGTCTGATAGGAAGCGAGAGGCATCGTATGTCTCCTAGTATTTGTGCGGCGGGTCAGGCTGTCGCGCGGATGCGCTGCTTGTCGTAGAGATCCTTCTCATCGTCGGCGATCGGTACGATGTAGGGCTCCACGGCACGCTTCTCGCTGGTCATCTTGCCGTCCTGCTTGCTGAGCAGCGTGTGGCAGAACCAGTTCTCGTTGTCCTTCTCCGGAAAATCCGTGCGCCAGTGATAGAGGCCCCAGCGGCTTTCCTCGCGGTAGAGCGAGGCATGCACTGCCATGTCCGCGCAGTCCATGATCGACTGGACTTCGAGCGCGCGAAGCAGTTCGTGCGCGTTGCGCGCGATCATGCGCTCCTGCATGTCCTCCCTCGCTTCGGCGAGCCGGCGCATGCCGAGCTCGTATTTGCGCGTGACTTTCGGCGGCTGGAGATAGTCATTGACGAGGCGCCGGGTCTTGTACTCGATCTGGTTCGGCGGAATGCCGTCCTCGCGTTTGGTTGGAGCCATGACGCGGTCACGTTCGCTGGCGACATCGGCCGCGTCGAATTCCGCGAAGTCGTGATTGTCCGCGAATTCCATCGCGTCGATGCCGGCGACCGAACCGTTGGTGAAGGCACCTAGCATGTAATTGTGCGGCACGCTGGCCATGTCGCCGGCGGCATAGAGGCCCGGCACGGTGGTGCGCGCGTTGTCGTCGACGAACACGCCCGACGCACTGTGACCGGAGCAGAAGCCGATCTCGGAGATATGCATCTCGATCGACTCGCTGCGGTAGTCGACCCCGCGCCCCTGCTGGAACAGGCCGCGTGTGGGCCGCTCGACCTTGTGCAGCGTCGATTCGATCTCCGAGATGGTGTCGGGATGGAGATGCTTGAGCTGGAGAAACACCGGGCCCTTGCCGGACAGCAGCTCGTTGTAGAACTCCAGCATCATCTGGCCGGACCAGTAGTCGCATTCGATGAAGCGCGATCCCTCGTTGTTGGCCGTGAAGGCGCCGAAGGGACCGGCGACATAGGCACAGGCCGGGCCGTTATAGTCCTTGATCAGCGGATTGATCTGATAGCATTCGAGGTTCGCCAGTGCCGCACCGGCGTGATAGGCCATGGAATAGCCGTCACCGGAATTGGCAGCGTTCTCGTAGGTGCCGAACATGTAGCCGGAGGTCGGCAGGCCGAGACGGCCGGCGGCGCCCATGCACAGGATGACGGCCTTGGCCTTGATCACCAGCATCTCGGCGGTGCGGGTGTTGACGCTGATCGCGCCGGCAATACGTCCGTCGGCGGATTTGAGGAGCCGCGTCGCCATGTAGCGGTTGGAGATCAGGATGCGGGCGCGACGGAGCTGGCGATACAGCGCCTTCTTCACGGTCTCGCCGTTCGGCATCGGCAGCACGTAGGTGCCGATGTGGTGGACCTTCTTGACGGCGTAGTCGCCGTTCTCGTTCTTCAGGAAGCGGATGCCGAAACTGTCGAGTTCCTCGATGATCGAGTAGCAGTTCTGCGCGTATTTGTAGACCGCCTTCTGATCGACGATGCCGTCATTGGCGATGGTGATTTCCTTGGTGTACTGCTCCGGCGTCGCGTAGCCGGGAATGACGGCGTTGTTCAAGCCGTCCATGCCCATCGAGATCGCGCCGGAGCGCTTGACGTTGGCCTTCTCGAGCAGGACGACGTTGGCCTTCGGATTCTTCAGCTTCGCCTTCAACGCCGCCATCGGGCCGGCAGTGCCGCCGCCGATGACGAGCACGTCGCAGGAAACCTCCGAAAGTCCGTCGACGATCTGATCTAGTGACATCGCTTGCTCCTGGCTCGCCGGCAGGTCCGGCGCCTTTGCATCAGATTTGTTCAGCAGGCGTCCCGGCGATAGCAATTAGTTGTCGCCGGGCTGCGATTTGCGCCTCAGCGCTCGACAAAGGCCTTTTCGATCACGAAATGGCCGGGCCGGCTGTGATTGCCCTCGACAAACCCGCGCCCAGAAAGCATCGCGGGAAGTTCCTCCAGCATCGCCGGGCTGCCGCACAGCATAATGCGGTCGGTCTCGATATCGAGGCCTGATAGACCGATGTCGTCGAACAGCTGGTTCGACGCGATCAGGTCGGAGATGCGGCCGCGATTCCTGAACGGCTCGCGGGTAACGGTGGGATAGTAGACGAGCTTGTCCCGAATCAGCGGCCCGAAGAACTCGTGATCGCGCAAGCCTTCGACGAGGTGCTCGCCATAGGAGAGCTCGGAGACCTGGCGGCAACCATGGGCGAGCACGATGGTCTCGTAATTCTCGTAGACGTCGGGGTCCTTGATCAGGCTGGCGAAAGGCGCGAGCCCCGTTCCGGTCGAGAGCAGCAACAGGCGTTTGCCGGGAATGAGATTGCCGGTGATCAGCGTGCCCGTGGCCTTGCGGCCGACCAGGATGACGTCCCCCTCTCTGATCTTCTGAAGGCGCGAGGTCAGCGGACCGTCCTGCACCTTGATCGAGAAGAACTCGAGCGCCTCCTCGTGATTGGCGCTCGCCATGCTGTAGGCCCGCAGCAACGGCTTGCCCTCGACTTCCAGCCCGATCATCGCGAATTGGCCGTTCTGGAAGCGGAAGCCCGGATCGCGCGTCGCGGTGAAGCTGAACAGGCTGTCGGTCCAGTGCCTGACCGACAGGACCGTTTCCTTCTGAAATGCGCTCATTGTCTCTCCTGACCTCGATTGCGCACAAGGTTTCGGAGAGACAGGAATCCGGCAACGCCGAACTGAAATTCCCGGTCGATTAGTTTCACATTTCGTAGGCGATGATCGAACAGCAGGCAGCGAAGATCAGCGTCGCGCACCTGCGCCTGGCAATTAGTTGCTATCGCCGCAGCACTGCGGCAACGTAGAGAAGGCTCGGAGACACGTCATGACCTTGGTGGCACCGACCGTGGCAGATTACGAAGCAAGCGCCGACCTCGCGACGCTGCGCGTCCGCACCGCTGAGGACGACACGCTGGACTTGCCGGCGGAAACGCTCCGCCTCTCCTGCAAATGCGCCCACTGCACCCGCGCCCGCTTCGACGGCCGCTTCCCCGAGCGGTTTCCAGGCATCGCAATCACCGAGATCGGCGATCTCGGTTACGGGCTGAACATCTCGTTCTCGGATGGGCACAATCGGGGGATTTACCCGAAGCCGTATTTGCTGAGCTTGGCGGGGCGCTAGGCATGACGCAGCCGTGAGATTGGCACCCCAGCGGCCACAAACACCGCTGTCATTCCCCGCGAAAGCGGGCAATCCAGTAGGCCGCGCCCTCACCGTCTCCCACTGACGCCTCTGGAATACTGGATCGCCCGCTTTCGCGGGCGATGACAGGGAGAACGCGGCCATCTGGCACGGACATTGCTCCTCTTTAGAACGGTTTGAACGTTCCGGAGGCAGACGATGTTGCAGGCGGCCAATGTGGTTCGCGGGACGGGCCCCGCAACGGCCCGGCCTGCGGGCGGTTCCTCGCTGCTGCTCACCGAGAACCAGCAATGGATCGGCGGACCGCCGGCGTTGATGGACAAGCTCAGCCAGCGCGAACGGGAGCTGGTGCTGAAGCAGGGCCGCCGAAAAGTGCTCAACCGTGGCCAGACGCTATTCAGCCAGGGTGGCAAGCATGACGGTATCTGGCTGATCGAGAGCGGCCGTATCCGGGTGTTCTACACCTCCCCGCTCGGCCGCGAGATCACGCTGGCCTATTGGCATGTCGGCAATTTCGTCGGCGGCCCCGAAGTGTTCGAAGGTACCGTGCATCAATGGTCCGGCGTTGCATCCAGCAATTGCAGCGTGGTGCATCTGCCCGGAAAGGAGCTGCGATCCCTTGCGGTCGAGATTCCGAACCTCGCGATCGGCCTGATTGAAGGCCTGACCTTCAAGGGCAAGTGCTATTCGGCGCTGGCCCAGATGCTGGGAACGCGCTCGATCACACAGCGCCTTGCGCATCTGTTGCTGCATCTCGTCGACCTCTATGGCGTCGATGACGCCGACGGCCGGGTGATCGCGGCCGCCTTCACCCATGCCGATATCGCCCACATGGTCGGCGCCACCAGGCAATGGGTCACGATCAGCCTGAAGCGCATGCAGGAAAAGGGGATCGTGCTGACAAAGCGCTCGCAGATCGTGGTCTGCCGGTCCGACGTGCTGGAAGAGATGCGAGGCCAGGCGGCCGACTGATCGAGCTTGCGACCAGGGCTGGTGCCCATGCAAGCGGCTTTATAGTGCAGGACTGCCCAAGGACTATGCAATCAACTTTTCCCGGCAACTAATCGACTGTGGCGCTCATTCCGGATTTGCCCTGCCCACGCCCTCACCCAATCATGGCAACCACAGCACATCCAACCGAATGAGGATGAGAATGGTCCGCCATCTTCCCACGCTCTCGATCGCGATGTCGGTGACGTCGCTGGCGCTTCTCCTCGCGCAGCCGGCCGCGGCGGAAACTGTCACGCTCGGCATTGGAACGCAGGACACCACGACCAACACGGTGACCGCCGGCGTCGTCATCCGCCAGCTCCATCTCCTCGAAAAATATCTGCCGAAGGACGGCAAATACGCCAACATCAAGTTCGAGCTGGAGTGGCAGAACTTCACCTCCGGTCCGCCCGTCACCAATGCGATGATGGCGAACAAGCTGCAGATCGGCATGATGGGCGACTATCCGCTGATCGTGAACGGCTTCACGTTCGACAGCAATCCGGAGAGCAAGAGCCGGCTGGTCGGCATGGCCGCCTACAGCCTGTCGGGCTCCGGCAACGGCATCGTCGTTCACAAGGACTCGCCCTACTATGATCTCGCGGATCTCAAGGGCAAGCTCGTCAGCGTGCCGTTTGGCTCGGCCGCGCACGGCATGGTGCTCAAGGCGATGCAGGACCGCGGCTACGCGTCGGATTTCTTCCAGCTGGTCAGCCAGAGCCCGGAGGTCGGCTCGACCAATCTCCAGGAGAAGAAGATCGACGCGCATGCCGATTTCGTTCCGTTCGCCGAGCTGCTGCCGTTCCGCGGTTTTGCGCGAAAGATCTTTGACGGCGTCGAGACCAATCTGCCGACCTTCCACGGCATCGTGGTGCGCACCGATTTCGCCGAGAAATATCCCGAGGTCGTCGTCGCATATTTCAAGGCCCTGATCGCCGCCAATCAGTGGCTGCGCGACGATCCCAAGCTCGCCGCGGAGAAAATCCAGGAATGGACCGGCATCAACAAGGAGGTCGTCTACATCTTCCTCGGCCCCAGCGGCAACATGACCACCGATCCCTCGATCAAGCCGGCGCTGATCGACGCCGCTGCGGCCGACGTCAAGGTGCTGCAGAACCTCGGCCGGATGAAGGAGTTCGACCCGAAGAAGTGGGTCGACGACAGCTACATCCGCAAAGCCTATGCCGAGATGAAGCTCGACTACGACGCGCGGCTCGCGAGCGCCAGCAACTACGAGATCTCCGGCGAAGACTCCTTCTGCAAGAAGCCGATTGCCGATCCGCGCAAGGCCGGCGAGGTCTGGATCGACGAGGCAGGCATCATGCCCTTCTCGTCGGCCAGTTGCACGCTCGCCGCCTATGCCGACTACAAGGCCAAGGGCAAGAAGATCAACGTCGCCTACGTCTTCGATACCACCCGCGGCATCAAGCTGTTCGCCGACCAGGCTTTCTTCGCGGTCGGCAATGGCGAGGTTGCGCCGTTCCTGTTGAAGAAGGACGCCGAAGCCTATGCCGCCAAGACCAGCGGCAAGGTGCTCGGCTTCGACGACGCAGTGAAGGCGGCGGTCGGCGGGGGCAAGACGTGAGCAGTCCCGCCCTCCTCAGACATCCCGAGGACAGCATGCCGGCAAGTGCAATCGCGGAGGCAAGCGCCTTGCCTGCCTCCACGCCACCCGCATCCCCACCCTCCTTCGGCACACTCGCGTTGCGCTGGTACCGGCTCAACCGGGGCGGGCTGCGCGCGACCGCGATCGGCATCATCTCGCTGCTCGCTTTTCTGCTGGTCTGGCATCTGCTGACGACCTATCGCGTCGTGTTCTTCGTGCGCTTCACCAACGTGCCCTCGCCGCTCGCGGTCTATGCGAGCTTCACCAAGGCGATCCACGATCCCAAATTCCTGCTGCACGTGCTCTTGAGCTGCCGGCGCATCTTCTTCGGCTTCTCGCTCGCGGCCATCGTCGCCGTGCCGCTCGGCCTGATCATGGGCCGCTTCAAGCTCGCCCACGAGATCATCTTCCCCGTGGCGGAGGTGCTGCGGCCGATCCCGGCGATCGCCTGGGTGCCGATGGCGATCATGCTGTGGCCGACCAACGAGCAGAGCATCGTCTATATCACGTTCCTCGGCTCGTTCTTCCCGATCCTGGTCAACACGCTGCACGGCATGTCGCTGGTCGACCCCGTGCTGGTGCGCGCCGCGCAATGTCTCGGCGCGCGGGAGCGCTCGATCTTCCGCGACGTGTATTTTCCGGCCTCGCTCCCGCACATCTTCACTGGCCTCACCGTCGGCATGGGCGTGGCCTGGGTGTCGCTGATCGCCGCCGAGATGATCTCGGGGCAGTACGGCATCGGCTATTTCACCTGGGAGGCCTATTCGCTGGTCCAGTATGCCGACATTGCGCTCGGCATGATCGCGATCGGCGTGCTCGGCCTCGGATCGAGCATGCTGATCCGGGGGGCCGGACAATTGGTGATGCCGTGGAGGTCAAGATGAGCGAGATCGTTGTCAAGGCACCGCAGGGCCATATCGAAGTCAGGAATTTCTCCCTCAGCTACGACAGCATCGAGGGGCCGGTCGAAGCCGTCACCGATACGCAGATTCATGTGAATCCGGGCGAGTTCGTCTCGATCGTCGGTCCCTCCGGCTGCGGAAAGTCGACGCTGCTCAATGCAGTCGCGGGTTTCCTCAAGCCGACCACGGGCATCGTCACCGTCGACGGCGAGAAGGTGAACGGCCCCAGCGCCGAGCGCGGCATGGTGTTTCAGCAGTATTCGCTGTTTCCCTGGAAGACGGTGCGGGAGAACGTGGAGTTCGGCCTGAAGATGCGCGGCATGCCGCGCTCGCAGCGCGAGCGCGCTGCGCGCACGCTGCTGGGGCTCGCGGGCCTCGAAGCCTTCGAAAAGCATTATCCCGAGAAACTCTCAGGTGGCATGAAGCAGCGCGTGGGCATCGTCCGCGCGCTCGCGACGGGACCCAAAGTGTTGCTGCTGGACGAGCCCTTCGGCGCGCTCGACGCGCAGACCCGCGTCATCATGCAGCAGATCCTCACCAACATGTGGCAGCGGCTGAAGATCTCGGTGCTGTTCGTCACCCACGACATCGACGAGGCGATCTTCCTGTCCGACCGCGTCTACTGCATGACCGCACGCCCCGGATCGATCAAGGCGGAGATTCCGATCCCGCTGGAGCGGCCGCGGCAGCAGTCGATGATGATGTCGTCGGAATTCCTTGCATTGCGCCGCGGACTGATGTCGCTGATCCGCGAGGAGAGCATCAAAGCGATGGGCGGCGAGCTCAACGACATGGGCATGCAGGGGCTGAACATCGAGCTGCACGGGCATTCGCTCGCGGATGTGATTTAGCGATTTCTCGACGGTTACTTCCCTTCTCCCCTTGTGGGAGAAGGTGGCGCGAAGCGCCGGATGAGGGGTATGCTTCCGCGTGCTCTCTGCTACAGATTGACTCGCGGATAGAACCCCTCACCCGTCTCGCCGCTGCGCGGCGAGCCACCCTTTCCCACAAGGGGGAGAGGGTGCACTGCCATCGCCGCGCGATTGCTTCTACTTGAACCAGTGCACCAGCGCGATGCTGATGCCGAGCAGTAGCAACAGCGACAACGTCACGGCCGCCGTCACCCTGCCCCCGACATTGGCCAGCACACGGACGTCGACACCCAGGCCCAGCGCCGCCATCGACACCACCGTGAGAAAGCTGGTGATCTTCGTCACCGGACCGACCACCGTGGCCGGCACGATCTCCAGGGATCGCAGGGTCGCCAGCGCAAGGAAGCCAAGAATGAACCACGGGACCAGGCGGAAAAAGCCGACATTGGTCTTCTTGGCGTCGCTGTGCCAGCGCGAGGCCGTCAGCGAAAGGCCGACGACGACCGGCCCGAGCATCAGCACGCGCATCAGCTTGACGAGCGTGCCGATCTGCGTCGAGACGAGCCCGGCCGGCACCGTCGCGGCCAGCACCTGCGGCACGGCATAGACGGTGAGGCCTGCGAGGATACCGTATTGCGTGGCCGATAGCTGCAGCAGCGGGATCAGCAGCGGCAGACCGAGCACCATCATCACGCCGAGGATCGCGGTGAAGGAGATCGAGGATGCGATCTCGTCATTGTTGGCACCGATGATCGGCGCCACCGCCGCAATCGCCGAGTTGCCGCAGATCGAGTTGCCGCAGGCGATCAGGATCGAGAGCCGCGTCGAGAGACCGAGCAGGCGGCTGATGCCGAAGGAGACGCTGAGCGCGATCACGACAATGGCTGCGATCGATGCCAACAGCGCGACGCCGGACGCAGCGATCGCGGCAAAGCTGATCGAGGCCCCCAGCAGCATGACGGCGACTTCGAGCAGTTGCTTGGCGCTGAAGGCGATGCCGGACTGCCAGCGCGGCGCAGGCTTCCAGAAGCTGCGCACGGCCATGCCAAGCAAGATCGCCATCACCAGCGCCTCGACATAGGGATGTTCGAAGACGCCCAATTCCGCCCGTTCGAGCAGGGCCGAAACGCCGGCCACGGCGATGCAGAGGAGGATCCCGGGAATCAGCGCGACGATGCGGCTGGTGGCCGTGGTCGGCTTGGCGTCGGCCGGGCTGGATGCTTGATTCTGCGACACAAATCTCTCCCAGAGGAGAAGGATTTATACGCAGCGCCAGCCGATTGGGAAATAAGTTTTCGACATATCAGAGCCGAGGGAAGTTCTATCCTCAGCCCGGAATATGAACCTCCTCCGAATGAGTGGACACCTGTAGTAGGCTCGTTGAGCCCGGAGGTGTCGAATGGAACGTCAACGTCGTTCGTTTACTGAAGAGTACAAGCGCCAGGCCGCCGAACTGGTGGTATCGAGCGGTCGCTCGATCGGGTCGGTTGCCAAGGAACTCGGTCTGCGCGACTCGGTATTGCGACGCTGGGTCGATAAGCTCCGGCAGGAGCCGGCATCGGCGGCGTGGCGCTCCACCACGCAGGCGACGCCGATGTCGGCGGACCAGGCTTCGGAGATCTCCCGCCTGCGCCAGGAGAACGAGCGGCTGCGCATGGAGCGCGACATTTTAAAAAAGTCGATCGCGATCTTCGCCGGAACCCGGACATGAGCTTCCGCTTCATCGAGGATCACCGCGAGACCTATCCGGTACGCTTGATGTGCGCCGTGCTCGAGGTCTCACCGGCCGGTTATTATGCCTGGCGCGAGCGTCCGGTGAGCGCGCGTGCGGGCTCCAAATGGAGCTAAAAGCCGCTTAAACCCGTCCACTTTTTCGGGGGAAGATCAATAATCCGGCTCGGAAGGTCAGGCGCCCTTTAGAAGATCAGGCGCGCCTTAGAAGATCAGGCTCTTGGCCAGCGAGGCGACGCGGCTGAAGCCGTCGTAGACGCCGGGCTCGAAGAAGGCCGCGCGCGCCAGCACAATGCCGGCGACCAGCGACCAGAACAGGCCGGCACCGACCCGCAGCAGAAGCTTTGACCCGCGCGAGCGCGGCTGGGTGTCCGTTGCGGACACCAATTGCTCGCCGAAAGGCTCAAACCTGGTGCGTTCCATAGCAATCAATCCATCAATTTCTGATGGAAATGTCGTCGTTTCGGCTCCAAACAGCAATGGAAGCGATTGGCTTTTTTGCCTCCCGGAGGGGAAACTCCTTCCGCCGGACGGACCCGGGGCAATAGTTTTCTTCTTCCGGCCTATTTTAGCACCCGCGCCCCGGTTGGCAGGTAGCGCCGCGCTATGAAAGGAATCTGCCTATGCCAAACCCCCGCGTGCGCATCTACACGGATTACAAGAGCCCCTACGCGTTCGTCGCCAACAAGCGCCTGTTCGAACTGCAGGAGACGCACGGCGTCGAGCTCGAATGGCTGCCCTATACGCTGCGCGTCGCCGAATTCATGGGGACCGTGGAAGAGCGCACGCCGCATTTCTGGCGCAAGGTGCGCTACGCCTATATGGACGCACGGCGCTATGCCAATGCGCAAGGGCTCGTCATGAAAGGTCCCCGGCGGATCTACGACGCGTTCTACTCCAGCGTCGGCATGCTATTCGCCCAACAGCACGGCTTCTTCCGGCCTTATCACGACACGGTGTTTCGTCGGTTCTGGAGCCATGAGCTCGAGATCGACGATCTCGCCGCAATCACTGACGTCATCACGTCCTGCGGTGGCTCAGCCAGCGAGTTCGAAGCCTACGTCAACGGCCCTGCCCGCGCCGAACACGACCGCATCATCGACGAGGCCGAAGCGCTTGGCGTGTTCGGCGTACCGACCATGGTGTTCAACGGCGAGCTGTTCTGGGGCGGCGACCGCATCGACATGCTGATCGAACGCATCGAGAAGCCCGGGACGATCGAGGCCGCGCTCGGTAGCCGCTATCGCAAGCCGGTATGAGCAGCAACGCTACGCCGCCAGTCCACTCTCCACCGGAGCAAACTCCAGCCCTAGGCTCTCCGCCACCGCCTTGTTGGTGATGCGGCCGCGATGCACATTCAGTCCGTTGCGCAGATGTGGGTTTTCCAGCACCGCCGCGAAGCCCTTGTTCGCGAGCATCAGGCCGAACGGCAGCGTCGCGTTGTTCAGCGCCTGGCTCGACGTCACCGGCACCGCGCCGGGCATATTGGCCACGCAATAATGCACGATGCCGTCATCCAGATAGGTCGGATCGGCATGCGTGGTCGGGTGCGAGGTCTCGAAGCAACCGCCCTGATCGATGGCGACGTCGACCAGCACGGCGCCCGGTCGCATCGATGCCAGCATCGCACGCGTGACGAGCTTGGGCGCACTCGCGCCCGGCACCAGCACCGCGCCGATCACGACGTCGGCAGCGAACACCTCCTCCTCGACTGACTCGATGGTGGAGAAGCGGGTGCGCACGCGCCCGGCAAAGAGATCATCGAGTTCGCGCAAGCGGGGGATAGAACGGTCGATCACGGTGACCTCGGCGCCAAGGCCTGCGGCCATGCGCGCGGCTTGCGTTCCCACTACGCCGCCGCCGAGCACGACGACCCGCGCCGGCTGCACACCAGGAACGCCGCCCAGCAGCAGCCCGCGGCCGCCGGCCGAACGCTTGAGTGCGGCGCCGGCGGCCTCGACGGCGAGGCGGCCGGCGACTTCGCTCATCGGCGCAAGCAGGGGGAGGTGACCGGCCGCATCGGTGACGGTTTCATAGGCGATCGCAGTACAGCCGGAGGCGAGCAAACCCCCGGCCTGCTCGGGATCCGGCGCGAGATGGAGATAGGTGAACAGGATCTGGCTTTCGCGGAGCTGGGCCCACTCGCTTTTCTGGGGCTCCTTCACCTTCACGATCATGTCGGACTTCGCGAAGATGTCGCGCGCGCTCTCGGCAATGGTGGCCCCTGCCCGCCTATAGACTTCGTCGGAGGCGCCGATGCCGCCGCCCGCGCCGGTCTCGACTGTCACCTCGTGCCCTGCTGCGACATATTCGCGGACTGCGCCCGGGGTGAGCCCGACGCGATATTCCTGTACTTTGATTTCCTTGGGCACACCCACGCGCATCCCGGGCCTCCTTTTGATTCACCTCATGATCGTAGCGACCTACCCGGTTTGGTTTCGTGCAAATATCCGCTAGCTTTGGCCTCCCTGCGCCGGTTTCCGGCGCGCAAACGCCCTTTCACGCTGGAAACGAAACTTTGGCCCTCGACCGGAAAGATCTCGCCATTCTCGCGGAACTCACGACCAATGCGCGGGCCAGCCACACCGAGCTCGCCAACAAGGTTGGCCTGTCCAGCACCGCGCTCGCGCGGCGGCAGAAGACGCTCGAGGACGACGGCTACATCCAGGGCTATCAGGCCGCACTCGACCTCGCACAATTCGGCCTCACCACCACGGTGCTGGTCCGTATCGCGCTGGAAAGCCAGAGCGACGAGGCGTTGAAGGCGTTCGAGGCGGAGGTGGTGAAATGCCCGTCCGTCGTGCGCTGCTTCCTGATGTCGGGGACCGACGACTACATTCTGATCGTGCTCGCCCGCGACATCCAGGATTTCGAGCGCATCCACCGCATGGAGCTGTCGCGCCTGCCGCGCGTCGCGCGGGTACAATCGAGCTTCGCGCTGCGCGAGGTTGTCAACCGCGCCGTGCCGAATGTGGTGTTCGGCGAAGCAAAGCGCTGACCGCAACCTCTCGGAAAGGCGAATTGCCTCCAAGGAACCAACCGGCCGGTGGTCCGTTGGGCGCTATTGGCCGTCGGAGGCGTGCCCCCCGCGTCGACACGGCTGACGTCCGGCATCGTCGCCGTCGCAGGGAGCAGGACATGGGCGATCTCACGCATCAGATTCCCGAACGCATTCCGATTCAGCTTGTCGTCAACGGCGTCAGTCACACGCTCGATCTCGTGCCGTGGACCACGCTGCTCGATGCCTTGCGCGACCATCTTGCGCTGAGCGGCACCAAGAAGGGCTGCGACCATGGTCAGTGCGGCGCCTGCACGGTGCTGGTGGACGGCCGGCGCGTCAATTCCTGCCTCACGCTCGCCGTCATGAAGGACGGCGCGGAGATCACGACCGTCGAAGGTCTTGCCAAGGATGGCGCGCTGCATCCCCTGCAACAGGCTTTCATCGACCATGACGCCTTCCAGTGCGGCTATTGCACGCCGGGACAGATATGTTCGGCGGCCGGATTGCTCGCCGAAGGCCGTGCCAAAGATACCGACGAGATCCGGGAGTTGATGAGCGGAAACCTCTGCCGCTGCGGCGCCTATCCGAACATCGTCGCCGCCATCCAGCAGGCAATGGGCCAGCCATGAACAACTTCCAGTACGCTCGAGCCACTGATGTCGCCGACGCCATCCGCTTGCTCGCCGCCGATCCCGGCGCAAAACTCATTGCCGGCGGCACAAATCTGATCGACCTGATGAAAGAGAATGTCGAACGCCCCACCCGGCTGATAGACATTTCCCGCCTGCCGCTGCGCAAGGTCGAGGAGACACCCGGCGGGTCCTTACGCATCGGCGCCCTGGTGCCGAACTCGGACCTCGCCTACCATCCACTTATCGAGCAGCGGTATCCCCTGCTCGCCAGCGCCATCCTGGCCGGCGCCTCGGCGCAATTGCGCAACATGGCCTCCGTTGGCGGCAATCTGATGCAGCGAACGCGCTGCGCTTATTTCTATGACACGGCCACGCCCTGCAACAAGCGACATCCCGGCAGCGGTTGCTCGGCGATGGACGGCCTCAACCGCAACCATGCGATCCTGGGCACGAGCGCCGCCTGCATCGCGACCAATCCATCCGACATGAGCGTGGCGCTTGCCGCGCTCGATGCGCTCGTGCACATCGCGGGTCCCTCCGGCGAACGCACCATCGCGCTGACCGATTTCCATCGGCTGCCCGGCGATAAGCCTCATGTCGATACCAATCTCGGCACCGGCGAAATCATCACAGCGATCGAACTCCCGCCGGGCGGCTTTGCTCAAAACTACAGCTATCTGAAAATTCGCGACCGCATGTCCTATGCTTTTGCTGTGGTCTCGGTTGCCGCCGCGCTCGAATTGCAGGGCAACGCGATCAGCGGGGCACGCGTGGCGCTCGGCGGCGTGGCTCACAAGCCTTGGCGCAGCCTCGAAGCCGAAGCGGCGTTGCGCGGCCAGGCTGCGACGCCCGACCATTTCGCCCGCGTCGCGGAACTCTTGCTCCAGGGAGCAACGGCCCGCTCCCATAACGGCTTCAAGGTCGAACTCGCACGCCGGGCCATCGTGCGGACGCTGACACAGGCGGCGAACGCCACGCCGCAATCCCAGGCCCACAAGAAGATCGCGTGAGGACCCTATGAACGCTTATGTGGGAACGCCGACGTCGCGTGTCGACGGCCGGGCCAAGGTCACCGGGGCCGCCAAATACGCCGGCGAATTTCCGGCCGACAGGCTCCTCCATGGCTTTGTCGTCGAGGCCACCATTCCACGCGGGCGCATTGCACGCCTCGACAGCAGTGCGGCGCTGCAGGTCGAGGGCGTGCTCGACGTGCTCACGCATGCGAACCGTCCGCCGCTCGCCGACAGCGACGAGTCCTGGAAGGACGAGGTTGCACCGGACGGGTCGCCTTTCCGTCCGCTTTACGATGACACGATCAAGTTCAACGGCCAGCCGATCGCACTTGTCGTCGCGGGGGACTGGGAAACCGCGAAATTCGCCGCGACGCTGGTGCGGGTCGAATATGAGCAGCATGGTTTTGCGACCGACCTCGAAGGCGAGCGCAGCAACGCTGCCGAGAAGGACAAGCCGCATAAGCCGCGCGGCGACGCCGCAGCCGCCCTTGCGGAAGCTGATGTGCGCCACGAGGCGGACTACGTGATACCGACCGAGCATCACAACCCGATGGAACTCTATGCGACCACGGCGGTCTGGGACAGCAGTGGCAAGCTGACGATCTACGACAAGACTCAAGGCGTCCAGAACGTCCACAAATTTCTCTGCGGCGTGTTCGACAAGATGCCCGATGACATTCGCGTGGTCTCGCCATACGTCGGCGGCGCCTTCGGCTCCGGTTTGCGGCCGCAATATCAGGTGGTACTGGCAACGCTCGGCGCGCTCGCGCTGAAGCGGTCCGTTCGCGTCGTGCTGACGCGGCAGCAGATGTATGGGCTCGGCTACCGGCCGATGACCATCGAGCGCGTCGGGCTGGGCGCAATGTCCGACGGTACGCTCGATGCGGTCACGCACGAGGCCATTGCCGTCACCTCGCGCTATGAGGATTTTGCGCGCAACGATACCGGCTGGGCTGAACAGCTCTACAAGAGCCCGAACAGCCGCTTCTCCCACAAGCTGGTTCACCTTGACGTCTCCACACCCTGCGACACGCGCGCACCGGGCGCGGCGTCGGGCGTCTGCGCGCTCGAATGCGCGATGGACGAACTCGCGGCGGCACTCAAGCTCGACCCGGTCGAGCTGCGGCTGAAGTGCTACTCGGATCGCGACCAGAGCGAAAACCTGCCCTACACCAGCAAGCAGTTGCGCGAATGCTACGCGCGCGGCGCGGACGCCTTCGGCTGGAGCAAGCGCAATCCTGCACCGCGCTCGATGCGCGACGGCAAGGATCTGGTCGGCTGGGGCATGGCGACGGGTGTGTGGGAAGCACTGCAGATGCCGGTCGCCGTCCGTATCGTGCTGACGTCGAACGGACATGCCGAGGTGTCCTGCGCCGCATCCGACATCGGCACCGGCACCTACACCATTGTCGCGCAGGTCGCGGCCGATGCGCTGGGCCTGCCGATCGAGAACATCAGCGTCAGGCTCGCAGATTCCAGTCTGCCGCAGGCGCCGGTCGAGGGCGGCTCCTGGATGGCTGCCTCGAGCGCACATGCGGTGCTCGCAGCCGCCGAGGAGGTGCGCAAGGAGCTGTTAGGTCTGGCCGGGAAAATCCCAGGCTCGCCGCTTGCCGGCGCCGAGTTGGCCGATACGGTCCTGATCGACGGCAGCATTGCCGGGGCCAGCGACACCAGCCGTGCGGTCTCGATCGCCGACGCGATGCGCCATGGCGGCGTCGAACGCATCGAGAAGGAAAAGCTCAACCAGTTCGGTGAGGACAAGAAGCACGCGCGCAATACCCATTCAGCCGTCTTTGCCGAGGTCAAGGTGGACGAAGAGCTGGGCGTCATCCGCGTGACGCGGGTCGTGAGCGCCGTCGCGGCCGGGCGGATTCTCAACACCAAGACTGGCCGCAGCCAGATCATGGGCAGCGTGGTCTGGGGAATCGGGATGGCACTGCACGAGGAGACGGTGATGGATCACCGCTTTGGCCGGATCATGAACGCCAACATCGCCGAGTACCATATTCCCGTGAATGCGGATGTTCACGACATCGACGTGATCTTCGTCGACGAGCCGGACAATCGTATCAACAAGCTCGGCATCAAGGGATTGGGCGAGATCGGCATCGTCGGCGTCCCCGCCGCGATCGCGAACGCCGTCTATCATGCCACCGGCAAACGCATCCGCCGCTTCCCGATCACACTGGACAAGCTACTCGACTGAGCCGCCGGTCATCCGACCCGGCCCGCTCGGGATCGCGCCCCCTGTCATCCAGCTGTCATCAAATGTGTCGAGACCTGTCGGTCTCGCACATTCGGGATGGACAATGGACTATTTCAAGCGCTTCAACTTCCTGTTCGCCGCACCTGTGTTCGACGCCGACGACCTCGAAGGCGTGCGCTTCAACCAGATCATCGAGGAGATCCAGCGTTCCGGCTTCGAGGTCGTTCGCGCCCGCAAGCTGGAGGACGCGGAGATGGCGGTGCAGACCGATGCCGCGATCGGCTGCATGGTGGTGGATTGGGGCAAGAAGGGCCTGGAGGGCAAGACCTCGGCGCTGATCAATTTGATGCGGCGACGCGGCCTCGATTTCCCGATCATCCTCCTGATCCGGCGCAAGCGGTTCGAGGATCTCCCGGTCGAGGTGCTCGACTTCATCGACGGTTATGTCTTCCTGTCGGAGGAGACACCGACCTTCATCGCCAAGAACCTGATCAGCCGTCTGAAGCAATATGCGGAGACGCTGAAGACGCCGTTCTTCGGCGCGCTGGTCGACTATGCCGAGGAGGGCAACCAGCTCTGGACCTGTCCGGGCCACAATGGCGGCGTGTTCTACAACCGCAGCCCCATCGGACGGGTCTTCGTCGAACATCTCGGCGAGTCCGTGTTCCGCGACGATCTCGACAATTCCGTGCTCGACCTGGGCGACCTCCTCACCCATGAAGGACCGGCGTTGAAGGCACAGAAGGAAGCCGCCCAGATCTTTGGCGCGGAAAAGACCTACTTCGTGCTCAATGGAACCTCGACCTCGAACAAGGTTGCGCTCGGCGCCCTCGTCACCGACGGCGATCTCGTACTGTTCGACCGCAACAATCACAAGGCCGCCCATCATGGCGCGCTGATGATCAATGGCGGCGTCCCGGTCTACGTGCCGACCATCCGGAATGCCTGGGGCCTGATCGGCCCGATGCGCTGGGATATGCTCGACGAGAAAACCTTGCGCGAGGCAATCCGCAATCATCCCCTGGTCACGGACAAGGACGCCTGGCGCAAGGAACGGCCGTTCCGCGTCGCCGTGGTCGAGCAGTGCACCTATGACGGCACCATCCACAGCGCCGAGATGATCTTGAAGCGCATCGGCCATCTCTGCGAGTACATCCTGTTCGACGAGGCCTGGGCCGGCTTCATGAAGTTCCACCCGCTCTATGCGGGCCGCTTCGCCATGGGGCTGGCGAACCTTCCCCCCGAGGCACCCGGGATCATCGCGACGCAGTCGACCCACAAGCAGCTTGCGAGCTTCTCGCAGGCATCCCAAATCCACATCAAGGATCGTCACATCCGCGGCCAGAAGCGACGCGTCGAGCACCGCCGCTTCAATGAAAGTTTCATGCAGCACGCTTCCACGTCGCCATTCTACCCGCTGTTCGCCTCGCTCGACGTCGGCGCGCAGATGATGAAGGGCCGCTCCGGCGAAGTGCTGTGGGACGACACCATCCGGCTCGGCATCGAGCTGCGCAAGAAGATCCGCGCGATGCGCAGGGAGTTCGAGGAGAAGGAGCAGAATCCGGACAGGCGCTGGTTCTTCGAACCCTTCGTCCCCGATCGCGTCGCCATTCCCGATGTCAGCCACGCCGGCGCTTCGCACAACGTCGCCTGGGAAACACTCTCCACCGACGAGCTCGCCACCAATCCTGCGCTGTGGCAGCTCTCCCCCGACAGCGCCTGGCATGGCTTCCCTGGCCTCAGCGAGGGCTTCGCCATGACCGATCCGAACAAGCTGACGCTGCTCACGCCCGGCTTCGATCGCATCACCGGCGGCTATGTCGATCACGGCATCCCCGCTCCGGTCGTCGCGCAATATCTGCGCGAGAACCGCATCGTCCCCGAGAAGAACGACCTCAACTCCCTGCTCTTCCTGCTTACTCCGGGCGTCGAGGCAAGCAAGGCGGGCACGCTGATCTCCGGTCTCGTCGCCTTCAAGCGGCTGCACGACGACAATGCGCTGCTTGCGGACGTTATCCCGGAGTTCTCCCAGCGGCGGCAGGCGCGCTATGCCGGCGTGCGGCTGCGCGACCTCTGCGGCGAGATGCACCGCTTCTTTCGCGCCGCCGACGTCAGCGCGCTTCAGGCGCGACAGTTCATGCCCGAGCACATGCCTGACATCGCGATGTCGCCCCGCGATGCCGCGCGCTACCTGTTCCGCAACGATGTCGACTATCTGCCGATCGAGGCGATCACGGGCCGTATCGCCACCACACCCTTCGTGGTCTATCCCCCCGGCATCGCCACCATCGTGCCCGGCGAGCGGCTGACGGAACGGGCCAAGCCCATGCTGGATTATCTCAAGATGTTCGAGACCTGCTTCAACACGTTCCCGGGCTTCGACGTGGAAATCCAGGGCGTCTACAAGGAGATCGATGCGCAGGGGCGCATCGGGCTCTATACTTACGTCGTTACCGAGTAGGTGCCGATGAACGAAACTGCGATTGCGCGCCCGGATGACGGGCCGGTCCTGGTCCGGCCCTCTCGCGAGAGCGATGTCGAGGCGATGCTGGCGATCTACCGCCATCACGTCCGCAACGGCGTGCCGCGCGACGTCGAGGGAACCGGTGCGCCCGAGCCGGACGATCTGCGCGACCGGCGCAAGAACCTGAAGCAGACCCGCCTGCCGCATCTGGTCGCGGCCTACCGCGGCGAAGTCGTGGGCTATGCCTACGCCGTGCTGTTCCGCAAGCGTCCAGCCTATCGCTACACCGCCAAGCATTCGATCTACGTCCACCACGAGCATCTTGGCCGCGGGGTCGGACGGCTGTTGCTCCAGGAATTGATCGATGCTTGTGCAGCCGCCGGCTTCCGCCAGATGATCGGCTATATCGATGCCGACAACGCCCCCTCGCTGGCGTTGCACGAGAAGTTCGGTTTCGCGCGCGCCGGCCTTCTGCGTGGTGTCGCCTATCGCCACGGTCACTGGTCCGACACCGTCATGGTACAGCGCTCGCTCGGCGCTGGCGTCACTGCGCCACCTGTCACGGCGCCCCGGCGCTAGGCCCTCACGATGGAAAGTCAGCCGGTCTGACCTGGATGCGGTCGGCATGCAACGACCAGTGGTGCAACGCCTGGTCCTCGCAAAACCTCGCCTTCGCCCGCTCTCTGGCTTCGTCCTCGTCGGAAGCGTCGATCTCAAGCGTGCCCTGGCACACCTCGATCTGCCGGCCGTACTGGCCGAGCACGTCCTTCATGAACCTGACCACATAAGTTGACATGGGACCTCCTGCCTGCCCCGGCGGCGCTCACTCTAATCCCATTTAGACGGAATCCGGGAGGGAGATTTTGACGCGGATCAAAATCGGGCGCGGTTCCCCCCCGCCGATCATTAGGCGGCAGGAGCGCCGCCCACGGAAGGACAAAGCGACAGCCGACTACGCCGGCGTCACACCAAACGCCTGCTTGAATCGCTCCGCATAGCGTGGCCAGACCTCGGGATTGATGATGCGCGGCGGGCGCTTGCCGTCGAGCGTCTGCAGCACTTGCTCGGCGGCGATCCGGCCCATGTTCTGCCGCGCCTCGATCGTGACGCCGGCCGTATGCGGGCTCGCCAGCACATTATCGAACTGGAGCAGCGGATGCTCCGGCGGCGGCGGCTCCTTGGACCAGACGTCGAGACCGGCGCCCGCAATGCGCTTGTCACGCAAGGCCTGGAGCAGCGCATCTTCATCGTGGATGAAGCCACGCGCCGTGGTGATAAAGTACGCATGCGGCTGCATCAACCCAAACTCGCGCACGCTGATCATGTTGCGGCTGCCCTTGTCGAGCGGACAGGAGATCGAGACGAAATCGGCGCGGCGCAAGAGCTCGTCGAGCTCGACCTTCTCGCCGCCCCGCTCGGCCATCACCTCGGCCGTCAGGTACGGATCGTAGGCCAGCACCTTCATGCCGAACAGGCCGTTGCACAACGCGGCGATGCGGCGACCGACATTGCCGAGGCCGATGATGCCGACGGTCTTGTGCTCGATCTCGTTGCCGACGAGTTCGTTGCGGTTGACGTTGGACTCCCTGCGGAGCTTGCGATCGGACTGGATGATGCGCTTGGACAGCGTCAGCATCATCGCCAACGCATGCTCGGCGACCGAGTGGGCGTTGCCGCCGGACTGGTTGACGACCAGCACGCCGGCATCGGTGCAGGCCTCGACGTCGACAGGATCGAATCCCGCGCCGTTGCTGGAGACGAGCAGCAGGTTCGGCGCGCGCTTCAGGAAGGCAGCACCGACATGGAAGTGCGGGGCCAGTTCGTCACGGGCGGCCCCGATCTGGTAGACATGAGCCGCTTCGATGATCGGCGCGAAATATTCCTCGGGGCTCTCGTTCTCGATGCGATCGAGCCGGACATCGGGCCGCGCCTTCAGAATGTCGATATAGATCGGGTTGGCCAGATATTTGACGTAGAAGACGCGCTTGCTGTTGACGGACATCAGGACCCTTCCGGCTCTCTCCAGGAGATCCGCAGGGCCCGCGCTTCGCGCGCTCCTGTCATGCGTTCCTCCGTTCTCTTGTTGTTGCCGCTTATGACACGGCGGCACCGGCCGCGGCAGGCCGTCTGGCGCAGATCACGGTGCAGCCCGGACATGTTGACAATCCCGCTGCCTGCGTCAAGTTCGGCAGACCGCCGCGACGGCCAAGACAGGGCTAAGACAATGGCAAAAGACCAAGAAGCATGCGCGGCCGAAGGGAGAACGCAATGCCGATTGCGGAGCAACAGACCTCGTCCGAGGCGGCGCAGACCTCCAGTGACAAGAGCTGGCACGGCATCATCCTGCAAACGCTGAAGCGGAACGAGATCAGCCTCGTCCCCTACGTGCCCGACCGCGTGCTAACGCCGCTGATCAAGAACCTGCACGCCGATCCGTTCTTCACCACCTTTGCCACCGCCCGCGAGGAGGAGGCCGTCGGCATCGTCTCGGGCGCCTGGATGGGCGGACGGCGGGGCGCGGTGCTGATGCAGACCTCGGGCTTTGCGACGCTCGCCAACGTGCTGGCCTCGCTCGCGGTGCCCTACCAGATTCCGCTGATCATGTTCGTGTCCGAGCGCGGCACGCTCGGCGAGTTCAACTACGGCCAGTCATTGGTCTGCCGCACCATGCGTCCGGTGCTGGATTCGCTGGCGCTGGAGCATCACACCATCACCCGGCTCGACGAGCTCGAATTCATTGCCGACCGTTCGATCAAGCAGGCCGTCACGACGCAGGCGCCGGTGGCCCTGATCCTCAACCCGCTGCTCACGGGCGGCAAGGTGTTCGACAAGTGAGGCCGGCCCAAATGAACACAGACGCGCGCAACACCAAAGTGATGAACCGCTTCGACGTCACCTCGCGCCTGATCGCGAAACTCGAGCACGAGGAAGCCGTGATCGGCGGCATCGGCAACACCAATTTCGACCTCTGGGCCGCCGGCCACCGTCCGCAGAATTTCTACATGCTCGGCAGCATGGGGCTCGCCTTTCCGATCGCGCTGGGCGTGGCGCTGGCGCAGCCGGACCGGCGCGTCTTTGCGCTCGAAGGCGACGGCTCGCTGCTGATGCAACTCGGCGCGCTCTCGACGATTGCAGCGTTGAAGCCGAAGAACCTCGTCATGATCGTGATGGACAACGGCATCTACCAGATCACCGGCGCGCAGCCGACGCCGGCCGCGAACGTAGCTGACATCGTCGCCATCGCGACCGGCTCCGGGCTTGCCAACAGCGCCTGGGCCGCAGACGAGGAGGATTTCGAGCGTCTGGTCGAGCAAGCCATGTCGGTCGGCGAGCCCAGCCTGATCGCCGTCCGCATCGATGACAAGCCCGGCGTCGGCGCCACCCGACGCGATCCCGTACAAATCCGGGAACGCTTCATGCACGGCCTTGGCGTGCGCGAGCCGCTTTAACGTTTCGTCATTAACTACACGGCGATCTGATCCTGGCGCCTCGGCAGGCGGCTGCAATCCGTGCTAAGCGGTGCGAATGTCCATTTTGGTTCGCTCCTCTGCCTGGCTGCTTGCCGCCGCCGTCGCCTTTGCAACCCTCGGCCCGCCCGGCCTGCGGCCCCATTCCGACCTCGGCCAGGACGGCGAACATGCCCTTGCCTTCGTCCTGGTGGGACTAGCCTTCGGCCTCGCCTATCCGCGCCGCCGCCTGTCGGCCACGGCCATCGCGGTGGTGCTGATCGGGCTGCTCGAACTGATGCAATTCTGGGCACCGGGACGGCATGCGCGGCTGGAGGACTTTCTGGTCGATGCTGGCACCACCTGCGTCGGCTTCGCGCTCGCGGCCATCGCCGATTGGGCCATGACGCGGTTTCGTGCAAATTCGGCCCTAACGAGTCAAGGCCCCGCGGAGTGACGCTCCGCAGGGCCCGTCTCTTCAAAGCTCACGCTCAGATCGATCAGTCGATGATCTTGACGACGCGGCGGGTGCGCGGCTCCACGATCACGCGGCGATCGTTCACGACTGCATAGCGATATTCGGTGTAGTTCGGCACGGGCCGCAGCACCACGGTCGGCGGCAGGGGCTCGCCGACCACGACGCGCTCGTGAACCACGACGGAATCATCGCGCGGAATTCCGCCGAGGATCGCATTCGGGATTTCCAGACCAGCGCCGACCGCCGCACCGACGGTACCACCGACCATCGCTCCGACCGGGCCGCCGATGTCGCCGCCTGCGCGTGCGCCGTTCCTGGCGCCCTCTTCGGTCGTCGACTGAGCAAAGGCCGCACTCGACGCCAGCAGCGACGCGGCAGCCAACGAAATCGCAAGACGGGTTTTCATGTGCTTATGTCTCCAGTGATTGTTGTGCGCCTTCAACCGCCGGGCCGGATCATTGTTCCGGTTCCCCGCCCGATCTAGACTGCACCAAAACTGGAGACTGTTCCCCGGTAACAGTTCAGGCCGCGGCGATCTCGTGCCCCGCCATCAGTTCCAGCGCCCGCACCATCGCCGAGTGATCCCAGCCCTTGCCACCATGCGCAGTGCAAGACGAGAACAATTGCTGCGCCACTGCCGTGCTCGGCAGCGACAGGCCGAGCGCGCGGGCGCCTTCAAGCGCGAGGTTGAGATCCTTCTGGTGCAGCTCGATACGGAAGCCGGGATCGAAATTGCGCTTCACCATGCGCTCACCATGCACTTCTAGAATCCGCGACGACGCAAAGCCGCCCATCAGGGCCTGCCGCACCAGCGCCGGATCCGCACCGGCTTTCGACGCGAACAGCAGCGCTTCGCTGACCGCTTCGATCGTCAACGCGACGATGATCTGGTTGGCGACCTTCGTCGTCTGGCCATCGCCATTGGCGCCGACCCGGGTGACGTTCTTTCCCATCCGGTCGAAGATCGGCTTCATGGTGTTGAAGGCGCGTTCGGGCCCACCGACCATGATGGTGAGGCTTGCCGCCTTGGCACCGACCTCCCCGCCTGACACCGGGGCGTCGAGATAATCCGCGCCGAGCGCCTCGATCTTCTTCGCGAACTCCTTGGTCGCCAGCGGCGAGATCGAGCTCATGTCGACCACGATCTTGCCCTTGCAAATGCCGCCCGCTACGCCGTTCTTGCCGAACAGCACGGCCTCCACATGCGGGGTATCCGGAACCATGATGATGATCGCATCCGCCTCCTCCGCGACCTCCTTGCTTGACTTGCAGTCAACGCCGCCGGCGGCGATCAGCTCGGGTGCGACCGGCCCGACATCGTGCAGGAGAACGCGATGGCCTGCGGCCAGAAGATGGCCGGCCATCGGCCGTCCCATGGTGCCAAGTCCGATAAAGCCGATGTCGATCATGTCAAGGTTTCCTCAGGTCTCAAACGTCTGCGCGGCGTGCCAGGACAGGCCTTCCAGCGTCGTGGTGCGCGGCTTGTATTCGCAGCCGATCCAGCCGCGATAGCCGATCGCGTCGAGATGGCGGAACAGGAAGGGATAGTTGATCTCGCCGGTGCCGGGCTCGTTGCGGCCGGGATTGTCGGCGAGCTGGATGTGCGCGATCTGCGGCAGATATTCCTGCATGGTGCGGGCGAGATCACCCTCCATGATCTGCATGTGATAGATGTCGTACTGGATGAACAGATTGTTGGAGCGCACCTCGGAGATCAGCTGCACGGCCTGCTCGGTGCCGTTGAGGAAGAAGCCGGGAATGTCGAGCGTGTTAATCGGCTCGACCAGAAGTTTGATGTTCTCGCGCGCCAGAGTCGACGCTGCAAACCGCAGATTCCCGACCAGCGTTTCGTTGAGCTCGCGCGGGTCGGCATCGACAGGCGCGATGCCGACGAGACAGTTGAGCTGCTCGCAATCGAGCGCTTTGGCATAGTCGATGGCGCGAAACACGCCGTCCCTGAACTCGCTGGTACGATCAGGCAGGATCGCGATGCCGCGCTCGCCTGCCGCCCAATTGCCGGCCGGCAGATTGTGCAGCACCTGCGTCAGCCCATGGCTGTCGAGCTGCTCGCGCAACTGCGCCTTGTCGAATTCATAGGGGAAGAGGTACTCGACCCCGGAAAAGCCCGCCGCTTTGGCTGCGGCGAAGCGGTCCACGAACGGCATTTCGTTGAAAAGCATGGTGAGGTTTGCGGCGAATTTCGGCATGATGCTGTTCCCTATTCCGCCGGCTGCAGCACGCCGGGCCGCGCCGTCGCGACCTCGTCGAGCGGCAAATCCAGCACCTCCTCGAATTCGACGATGTTGTCGATTTCCGTTCCCATCGCGATGTTGGTGACGCGTTCGAGAATGAATTCGACCATCACGGGCACGCGGTACTTCGCCATCCATTCGCGCGCGGTCGCGAACGCAGCCTGCGAATCCTTGGGATCGGTGACACGGATCGCCTTGCAGCCGAGCCCTTCGGCGACGGCGACGTGATCGACGCCGTAGCCGCCGAGCTCCGGCGCGTTTATGTTCTCAAACGAGAGCTGGACGTGATAGTCCATGTCGAATCCACGCTGGGCCTGGCGGATCAGCCCGAGATAGGAATTGTTCACGACAACATGGATGTAGGGCAGATTGAATTGCGCCCCGACCGCGAGCTCTTCAATCAGGAACTGGAAGTCGTAGTCACCGGAGAGCGCGACGATGTCGCGATCCGGACACGCCGCGCGCACGCCGAGCGCCGCGGGTAGCGTCCAGCCGAGCGGTCCCGCCTGCCCGGCATTGATCCAGTTGCGCGGCTTGTAGACGCCCAAGAACTGCGCGCCGGCGATCTGCGACAGGCCGATCACGGAAACGTAGCAGGTGTCGCGGCCAAAGGCCTTGGTCATCTCCTCGTAGACGCGCTGCGGCTTGATCGGGACATTGTCGAAATGGCTCTTGCGCAACATGGTCTTCTTCCGGTCGCGGCAGGAAGCGGGCCACGCCTGGCGCTCGCGCAACCTGCCTGACCGGCGCCATTCCCTGGCGACGGTGACGAACAGTTCGAGCGCGGCCTTCGCGTCCGAGACGATGCCGAGATCGGGATTGAACACGCGTCCGATCTGGGTCGGTTCGATGTCGACATGCACGAAGGTGCGACCCTTGGTGTAGGTCTCGACCGAGCCGGTGTGGCGGTTTGCCCAGCGGTTGCCGATGCCGAGCACGAAATCGGATTCGAGCATGGTGGCATTGCCGTAACGATGGCTGGTCTGAAGACCGACCATACCGGCCATCAGCACGTGGTCGTCGGGGATGGCTCCCCACCCCATCAGCGTCGGCACGACCGGCACGTTGGCAATCTCGGCGAATTCCACCAGCAGATCCGAGGCGTCGGCATTGATCACGCCGCCGCCCGCGACGATCAGCGGCCGTTCGGCGGCGTTGAGCATTTCCAGCGCCTTCTCGACCTGCTTGCGGCTCGCGGTTGGCCTGTAGACCGGCAACGGCTCGTAGGTCTCGTCGTCGAACTCGATCTCGGCGAGCTGCACGTCGAGCGGCATGTCGATCAGCACCGGTCCCGGCCTCCCTGAGCGCATGACATGAAACGCCTGGCTGAACACGCGCGGCACCAGCGCCGGCTCGCGCACCGTCACCGCCCATTTGGTCACGGGCTTTGCGATCGATTCGATGTCGACGGCCTGGAAATCTTCCTTGTAGAGCCGCGCGCGCGGCGCCTGCCCGGTGATACAGAGGATCGGGATGGAATCGGCGATCGCCGAATAGAGCCCGGTGATCATGTCGGTGCCCGCCGGCCCCGAGGTTCCGATGCAGACGCCGATGTTGCCCGCCTTGGCCCGAGTATAGCCCTCGGCCATGTGCGAGGCACCCTCGACATGGCGCGCCAGGATATGGCGGATCGAGCCGCGCTTCTTCAGCGCCGAGTAAAGCGGATTGATCGCGGCCCCGGGAACGCCGAAGGCAGTCGAGATGCCTTCCTTCTCCAGAATTCGGACGGCCGCATCGATCGCTCGCATCTTCGCCATATCGGACCTCGCTTGAGTTGAGTCAGCGAGCGCGATCATCAGGCGTGCAAGCCCCGCACTCAACGAGATCGATTTTATTTTCCACGATGCGGCAGCCGCGGAAAAATCGCGGCGGTCTCAATCGGTTAGATCGAGATATCCGTGAAAGCGATCACTCGAACAGCGGCGCCAGCTGCATCTGCGGCACCAGCACGAGGCCCTTGTCGGTGATACGAATTTCCGGAATGACCGATAGAGGAATCAGATTGAAGCCCATGTAGGGGATGGTGCAGCCGGCTTCCGCCCATTCCTTCTTCAGCACCTTGACCTCTTCCGCCACCTCCGTGACGCGCTTGTCGGACAAGAGCCCAGCGATCGGCAGCGGCACCAGCGCCCTCACCTTGCCCTCGGCGACGAGGCAGACGGCGCCCTGTTGCTCCTTGATGGCGGCCACCGCGACCTGCATGTCGGCCTCGTTGGTGCCGGCAACGATGATGTTGTGGCTGTCGTGCCCGACGCTGGAGGCAACCGCGCCGCGCTTGAGGCCAAAGTCCTTCAACAGGCCGTAGGCGACGTTGCCGGCGGATTTGCCGTGACGCTCGACCACCGTGACGAAGCACAGGCCGTAGCGCGCAAACAGCGTCGGCCAATCCTTGGCCGGCTCGATCGCGATCTTCTCATGGATCAGCGTGATGCCGGGCAACGCGGTCTTGATGGCGTTGACGGTGCAGGCCTTCGCCGGCGGTTCCGGCGTCAGCTTCAGCTTCTCCGGCAGCTTCACAGTCGCGTAGGCCGCCTGCGGGTATTGATATCGCTGCGACAATGCCTGATCGAGCCGCGGCGTGATCTTGCGGTTCTCGACCACCAGCTCGCCGCCGTACCAGGTCGATTGCGGCTTGAGATTATCGTCCATCAGCACGAGATCGGCGCGGCGGCCGCCGCCGAGCCCGCCGATATCGCTGTCCATGCCGAAGCGCGTCGCGCCATGCAGCGAGCCCATCGACCACGCCTGCTCCGGCGACATCCCTGCCTTCACGGCTTCGCGCACCACCCAGTCGAGCCCGAACAGCAGGAGATCATCGGCGTCGCGATCGTCGGTGCACACGGCGGTGCGTTTATGCGAGGCCCCGAGCTCGGTGATGGTGCGGATCGCCTGCGGCAGCGAGTGCCACGGCGTGGTCGGCGGTCCCCCGCGCAGGAACACCCAGACGCCGGCATCGAGCAAATCGTCGGCGATGTCGCGGTCGATCGCCTCATGGGTGTCGGTGACGCCGCTCGCCGCATAGGCCGCAACGAATTCGCGGCCGTAGACGTGACCGGATACCGGCCGCCCGCGCTTCAGGGCGGCGGCCAGGATGGCGTGGCTGCGCTCGTCGCCCATGGTGACAGGTACAAAATCCATCTTCTCGCCGAGCGCGACGGCTTCGGGCCAACGGTCGAACAGGCCGGCGATCTTATCGGGCGTCAGATCGCCACCCGCGGTCTCGAGTGCGGCTGAGGTGGCCGGCACCGTGCTTGGCACCGTCAAAAAAATCGTCAACGGCGCCTCGCGCGCGTCCTCCAGCATCGCCTCGACGCCAGCGACGTCCATCACGTTGCCGATCTCGTGGCTGTCGCAGAAGATCGTGGTGGTGCCGTTGAGCAGAGCTGCTTCGGCATAGGCGCAGGCCGTCACCATCGATGATTCAATGTGGATGTGCGGATCGACCAGCCCGGGCGCAATGATGCCGCCGGCCGCATCGTAAACCGGCACGTTGACGAAGGCTTTCTTCGCAGCACCGGCCGGCTTCACCGCCGCAATGCGACCGCCGGTGATCCAGATTTCGCGGCTCGCTTGGATACGCTCCGAATAGGTCGAGAGCACGCGCGCGTCCGTGACGACGAGATCCGGCGCGACACGCGCCGAGGCCACGTCGGCGAGACGCCGGGTCATCGAATGCAGCGGTGCGACGGCGAAGCGGGTAAGTTTGGTCATCGGACCCCTCGCGTGGTATTATGGCCCTGCGATGGTTACGCCCTGCGCCCGACCGGGCAAGCTCAAATATAACGGCACGTCCTGCTTACGCCTTAGGCGGCGAAGCGCCTGCCGCCCCTGACCTCGCGGGTCTGCGCGAGTTCCGTCGTCTCGGGGCCGCTGCGGCAGCGGCCTTGACCCGAATCCGCATCGACCTCCCGTTCTGCTCGTCGATCTCGAACGCATTCGTCTTGCGCACGAGGTCACTCAGTTTGCGGAAGCCGAACGTTCTCGGATCGAAATCGGACGCGAGATTCGCGAGCTGGCGGCCGACCTCCCCAAGCGTCACCCAGCCGTCCTCGCTCTCCATCTGGGTGATGACCTTCTTGATGATGGGGGTCGCGGCATCAGACGGCTGAAGCGAGGTCGATCGCGAGGCAGCGTCCTGGGTGTTCGCCGGGGCGGGAAGCAGGTTCTCCGTGTAGACGAACCTTCGGCAGGCCTGCCGGAAGCTCTCCGGCGTCTTCTGTTCGCCGAACCCAAAGACATCGATGCCCTGCTCCCGGATCCGGGCGGCCAGACGGGTAAAATCGCTGTCCGACGACACCAGGCAAAAACCGTCGAACCGGCCGCTGTGAAGCAGGTCCATCGCGTCGATGACCAGGGTGATGTCGGAGGCATTCTTTCCCGTCGTGTAGGCGAACTGTTGCTGCGGGATGATGGCGTGTTTGGACAGGATGTCGGCCCAGCTCCTCGACCTGGCATTGGAAAAATCGCCATAGATGCGGCGAACGCTCGCCTCGCCGATCTTGGCAATCTCCTCGAACAGTCCATCGGCGATCTTTGCCGAAGCATTGTCGGCATCGATCAGGACAGCGAGACGGGGCGAACGGAGCTCTGACGGCATGACTTTTCCCAAAAGGACGCGACAACGGTGGACGGATATACCGATGTCGGGGCTATTGCCGCCAGAGCTGATTTCTTCAACGACCCACGACGGACCGCGAACCCGGCTCAGGCCGGCTTCACGATCGGGGCCACACCACCGAGCGCAGCCGTCAGTTCCGCCGCGACCTCGCGCACCACGCGGCCGATCTCCGGCAGCCGCGCGTCGGTGACGCGGCTGGTCAAGCCGGAGACGGAGATCGCCGCCAACGGCTCGCCAAGTGCGTTGTAGACCACGGCTGCGACGCAGCGCAGGCCCATCTCAGCCTCTTCATCATCCACCGCAAAACCCTGCTTGCGGATCTTCTCGAGCTCCTTGAACAGGTCGCTCGGCCGCACGATGGATTTCTCGGTCAGGCGTGGCATGCCGTGATGGCGGATGACGGCGCCGACGTCCTCGTCGGAATAGGTCGCGAGCACCGCCTTGCCGACGCCCGACGTCACCATGGGGACGCGGCCGCCGACCTGGGTCAGCGAGCGCATGATCTCGCGGCTCTCCATGCGGGTCAGCACGATGATGAACTCGTCGTCGACCATGGCAAGATTGGCGGTCTCGCGGGTAAGATCGCGCAGCTTGCGCAAGTAGGGGATGGCCTGGGCGCTGAAATTGCGCCGCCGCGCAAAGCTCGCGCCCACCGTGAAGCTGCGCACGCCGACATGCCATTTGGATTCGGCGCGGTCGAACTGCACGAAGCGGCGGCTTTCCAGCGTCGCCAGCAGACGGTGCACGGTCGAGGCGGAGAGCCCGGTGCGAACGGCGAGATCGCTGAGGCGATAGCCCTCGTCATCCTCGGACAATGTTTCGAGAATCGACAATGCGCGGTCGACCGACTGCACGCCGCCGTCACGCGCGTCGTGATCGGCGTCCGATGGCGATCGAGGCTCAAGAGATTTACGCCGGATCACGTTCTTGCCCATCGCGACCTGACTGTTCTCACCTCTCCCCGCATCCGCCTTCGCCAAGCCTTCAGCGGGCAAGTGCGGGGAGAGGTGAAGTAGTAGCTCAGAGCAGCCCTGCCCCGCGCGCCCATTTGTACTTGGCGCCGAGGACCTCGACCGGCAGCTCGGTCGAATAGGCATAGGCCGGGATGCCGTTCTGGTAGAGATATTCGGCGGCCTCCTCGACCTCGACGTCGCCGGCAAGGGAGGCGACGATCGGCTTCACGAAGCCCTTGGCCTCCATCTCCTTCTTCACCTCGACCATGTTGCGGGCGAACACCATCGGCGGCGTGACGATGGTGTGCCAGTAGCCGAGGATCAGCGAATGGATGCGCTCGTCCGTCAGGCCGAGCTTCACGGTGTTGACGTAGGTGATCGGCGGCTCGCCACCGGTGATGTCCACGGGATTTCCGGCCGCGCCAAACGGGGGAATGAACTTGCGGAAGGCCGCATCCAGATCCGCCGGCATCGCCATCAGCGACAGGCCATTGTCGACGCAGGAGTCCGACAGTAGCACGCCCGAGCCGCCCGCACCGGTGATGATCAGCACGTTCTCGCCCTTCGGCGTCGGCAGCACCGGCACGCCGCGCGCGAACTCGAGCAGCTGCCGCAAGCTACGGGCGCGGATCACGCCGGACTGCGCCAGGACGTCCTCGTAGATCTTGTCGTTACCGGCGAGCGCGCCGGTGTGCGACGAGGCCGCCTTCGCACCGGCCGAGGTGCGGCCGGCCTTGAGCACGATGACCGGCTTTTTCTTGGAAACGCGCTTCGCCGCTTCCGCAAAGGCACGGCCGTCCTTGAGGTCTTCGCAGTGCTGCGCGATCAAGTTCGTGTTCGGATCCTGCTCGAAAAAGGCGAGCAGATCGTCCTCGTCGATGTCGGACTTGTTGCCGAGGCCGACGATCGCCGACACGCCCATCTTGGCCGAACGGGAGAAGCCGATGATGGCCATGCCGATGCCGCCCGACTGCGAGGACAGCGCCGCGTGGCCCTTGACGTCATAGGCGGTGCAGAAGGTCGCGCAGAGATTGGCAGGGGTATAATAGAAGCCGTAGATGTTGGGCCCCATCAGGCGGATGTCGTACTTCTTGCCGACTTCGACGATCTCGGCCTGGAGCTCCGGCGCGCCGGCTTCCGCGAAGCCCGACGGGATCAGAACCGCGCCGGGAATTTTCTTCTCGCCGCATTCGGTCAGTGCCGCGGCCACGAACTTCGCGGGAATTGCGAACACCGCGGTGTCGATTACGCCGGGCACGTCCTTGACGCTCTTATAGGCCTTGTAGCCGAGGATCTCGGCGGCCTTGGGATGGATCGGGTAGATGTCGCCCTTGTAGCCGCCATTGATGAGGTTCTTCATCACGGAATTGCCGATCTTGCCGTCTTCGGCCGAAGCGCCGACCACGGCAACCGCCTTCGGCTGCATGATGCGGCTCATGGCCGCGACGATCTCTTCGGTCGGGCGCGGCTTCTGCTTGGGCACGTAAGCGAAGTCGACGACGATGCGGACGTCGGCCGCGATCGCGTCCTTGGCCGTCGCGAACACCGGGTTGAGATCGAGCTCGACGATCTCGGGGAAATCGGTGACGAGCTGCGAGACCTTGACGATGACATCCGCAAGCGCGGTGCGGTTCACCGGCTCGCCGCCTCGAACGCCCTTCAAAATTTCATGCGCCTGGATGCCATCGAGCATCGACAGCGCGTCTTGCTTGGTCGCGGGCGCGAGGCGGAAGGTGATGTCCTTCAGAACTTCGACCAGTACGCCGCCGAGACCGAAGGCCACCAGCTTGCCGAACGAGGCGTCGGTGATCGACCCGACGATCACTTCGGTGCCGCCGGCCAGCATCTGCTGTACCTGGACGCCCTCGATCTTGGCATCGGACTTGTACTTCCTGGCGTTGGATAGGATCGTCTCGTAAGCCTTCTCGGCGTCCTCGGCCGTCTTGAGCCCGACGATGACGCCGCCGGCTTCGGTCTTGTGGAGAATGTCCGGCGAGACGATCTTCATCACCACCGGAAAGCCCATCGAGGAGGCCATTTTGCCGGCCTCGCCGGCCGATTTCGCCACACCCTCCTTCGGCACCGGAATGCCGTAGGCGTCGCAGACCAGCTTGCCTTCCGGGGCGGTCAGGCTGGTGCGCTTGTCCGCCTTGACCTGGTCAAGCACCTTGCGGACGGCATCTTTGGAATTGGACATGTGGCTCTCCCTTGACCTTGGTTCTTGCGTTTCTCAAAGCGCGCGCGTGTGGCGGCTGCCCGTGATGCTTTCCATTCGCCGCGCTCTGTTCCATGTCGCGGAACGGAGTGGCATAAAGCCGAGTGTTACTCCGCCGGCTTGGATCAAAAATGGCTGGCGATGGCATTTGGTATGCCAGAAGCCAACTTGTCAAGCTGCAGCGCACCCTAGAACGCTGCAAAAAATAGGCAGCTTGACATTCTGGTATTTGGTATGCCAAAAACTTTCCCGTTAATAATCCTGTAAAAGACGACTCCCACTGGAGGAGATTCGTCGTGTCACTGCGGAAACCAACCAAGGCGTTGCCGAACATGGCCGAGGCAGATATCGCAATCGTTCGTATTGCCCCGGAGAGTAGCTTCAAGAACAAGGCGTATGACGCCTTGAAGGAAGCCATCCTCAAGATGGACATCTACTCGACGCCCGAGCCGGTGATGCTCGACGAGCGCGCGTTGTCCGAGCGCCTGGGCGTGAGCCGCACGCCGATCCGCGAAGCCATCGCGATGCTCGAGCAGGACGGTTTCGTGAAGACGGTTCCGCGCCGCGGCATCATGGTGGTGCGCAGGACCAAGAGCGAGATCGTCGACATGATCCGCGCCTGGGCGGCGCTGGAGAGCATGGCGGCCCGCCTCATCACCGCCACGGCGCGCAAGAAAGACATCACGGCCCTGCGCGACTACTTCAAGGAATTCGGCAAGGATCGCCTGCCCGAGGATCACGTCGAGGAATATTCGCGCGCCAACATCGCCTTCCACCAGGCGCTGATCTCGCTGTCGGAATCACCGGTGCTGGTCGATCTCACCAACGACCTGCTGCTGCACGTGCGCGGATATCGGCAATTGACCATCGGACGCAAGGACCGCACCGCGACGTCGCTACCCGAGCATCTCGGCATGATCGAAGCCCTTGAGGCGCGCGATACCGAGCTCGCCGAGAAGCGCGCCCGCGATCACACCCTTGGCCTTGCCGCTTACGTCGAAGCGCATGGTCAGGAACTCTTCTAGCCAGCAACGTTCACCAGAAGGGCGAGGCATCGCCCCCAAAAGCCTGAAGCGGCATCTTGAGACCAGGGAGACAAGGCCCATGCTGAATACCGCGACCAAGTCCGAAGCACCGGGCACCGAGCAGGAATTGACGGATGGTTTTCATCTCGTCATCGACGCGCTCAAGCTGAACGGCATCAATACCATCTATAATGTGCCGGGCATTCCGATCACGGATTTGGGCCGCATGGCGCAGGCGGCCGGTATTCGCATGATTTCGTTCCGCCACGAGCAGAACGCCGGCTATGCGGCGGGCATCGCCGGCTACCTCACCAAGAAGCCCGGCATCTGCCTCACCGTCTCCGCGCCCGGCTTCCTCAACGGTCTCACCGCGCTCGCGCACGCCACCACCAACTGCTACCCGATGATCCTGATCTCGGGCTCCTCCGAGCGCGAGATCGTCGACCTCCAGCAGGGCGACTACGAAGAGATGGACCAGCTCGCGATCGCCAAGCCGCTGTGCAAGGCGGCCTATCGCGTGCTGCACGCCCAGGACATCGGCATCGGGCTTGCCCGCGCCATCCGTGCCGCCGTCTCCGGCCGTCCGGGCGGCGTCTATCTCGACCTGCCGGCAAAGCTGTTCGGCCAGGTGATGAACGCCGATGCCGGCCAGAAGTCGCTGGTCAAGGTGATCGACGCGGCTCCCGCGCAGATCCCCTCGCCCGCTTCGATCAAGCGCGCGCTTGATGTCTTGAAGAGCGCAAAACGTCCGCTCATCATCCTCGGCAAGGGCGCGGCCTACGCGCAGGCCGACGAGGAGATCAAAACCTTCGTCGAGAAGAGCGGCATCCCCTTCCTGCCGATGAGCATGGCCAAGGGCCTCCTCTCCGACACCCATCCGCAGTGCGCAGGCGCCGCCCGCTCGACGGTGCTGAAGGAATCCGACGTCGTGCTGCTGATCGGCGCCCGGCTGAACTGGCTGCTCTCGCACGGCAAGGGCAAGAACTGGGGCGAAGCGCCCAAGAAGTTCATCCAGGTCGACATCGAACCGCGCGAGATGGACTCCAACGTCGAGATCGTCGCGCCCGTCGTCGGCGACATCGGCTCGGTCGTCTCCGCCTTCAACCAGGCGATGGCTTCGGGCTGGACCGCCCCGCCGGCCGAATGGACCAAGGCGATTGCGACCAAGCGCGAAGAGAACGTCGCCAAGATGGCGCCGAAGCTCATGAACAACAAATCGCCGATGGACTATCACGGCGCGCTCGGCGTGCTGAAGAACGTCATCAAGGATCATCCCGAGGCGATCCTCGTCAACGAGGGCGCCAACACGCTCGACCTCGCCCGCGGCGTCATCGACATGTATCGCCCACGCAAGCGTCTCGACGTCGGCACCTGGGGCGTGATGGGCATCGGCATGGGCCAGGCGATCGCGGCGGCTCTCGAGACCGGCCATCCCGTGCTCGCGGTCGAAGGCGACTCGGCCTTCGGCTTCTCCGGCATGGAGGTGGAGACCATCTGCCGCTACAATCTGCCGATCTGCGTCGTGATCTTCAACAATGACGGCATCTATCGCGGCACCGACGTCAACAGCGTCAACGCCGATCCGGCGACGACGGTGTTCGTCAAGGGCGCCCGCTACGACAAGATGATGGAAGCTTTCGGCGGCGTCGGCATCAACGCAACCTCGCCGGACGAGCTCAAGCGCGCCGTCAACGAAGCGATGGCCTCGGGCAAGCCGACGCTCATCAACGCCGTGATCGATCCGGCTGCCGGATCCGAGAGCGGCCGCATCGGCAACCTCAATCCGCAGAGCGTTCTGCAGAAGAAGAAGTAAGCAC
The DNA here is from genome assembly GCF_055807615.1 of Bradyrhizobium sp. MV1.5. Taxonomy (NCBI): domain Bacteria; kingdom Pseudomonadati; phylum Pseudomonadota; class Alphaproteobacteria; order Hyphomicrobiales; family Nitrobacteraceae; genus Bradyrhizobium; species Bradyrhizobium sp. MV1.5. The sequence continues at coordinate 152,839 of NZ_JBVVPL010000005.1, forward strand.
TCCCCTTCAACCCATAAGGTCCCTGCGGGTGCAGGGGTAGATCAGAGTACGGAGCAACACGATGACAAAAGCGCTCGAGGGCGTTCGCATTCTCGACTTCACCCACGTCCAGTCCGGGCCGACCTGCACGCAGTTGCTCGCTTGGTTCGGCGCCGACGTGATCAAGGTGGAGCGCCCGGGCGTGGGTGACATCACCCGCGGCCAGCTGCAGGACATCCCGAACGTGGACAGCCTGTATTTCACCATGCTCAACCACAACAAGCGTTCGATCACGCTCGACACCAAGAACCCCAAGGGCAAGGAAGTCCTCACCGAGCTCATCAAGAAATGCGACGTGCTGGTCGAGAACTTCGGTCCCGGCGTGCTCGACCGCATGGGCTTCCCCTGGGAGAAGATCCAGGCGATCAACCCGAAGATGATCGTCGCCTCGATCAAGGGCTTTGGTCCCGGACCGTATGAAGACTGCAAGGTCTATGAGAACGTCGCGCAGTGCACCGGCGGCGCCGCCTCCACCACCGGCTTCCGCGACGGCCTGCCGCTGGTGACCGGCGCGCAGATCGGCGACAGCGGCACCGGTCTGCATCTGGCGCTCGGCATCGTCACCGCACTCTATCAGCGCACCCATTCCGGCAAGGGCCAGAAGGTGACGGCCGCGATGCAGGACGGCGTGCTCAATCTGGCGCGCGTCAAGCTGCGCGACCAGCAGCGCCTCGCCCATGGACCGCTCAAGGAATACAGCCAGTTCGGCGAAGGCATTCCGTTCGGCGATGCCGTACCGCGTGCCGGCAACGATTCCGGCGGCGGCCAGCCCGGCCGCATCCTGAAGTGCAAGGGCTGGGAGACCGATCCGAACGCCTACATCTACTTCATCACGCAGGCCCCGGTCTGGGAGAAGATCTGCGACGTGATCGGTGAGCCCTCCTGGAAGACCGATCCGAACTACGCCAAGCCGGCCGTCCGCCTGCCGCGCCTGAACGAGATTTTCGGCCGTATCGAACAGTGGACGATGACGAAGACGAAGTTTGAGGCGATGGAAATCCTCAACAAGGACGACATCCCCTGCGGACCGATCCTGTCGATGAAGGAGATCGCCGAGGACCAGTCGCTGCGTGCGACCGGCACCGTGGTCGAGGTCGACCACCCCACCCGCGGCAAGTACATCTCGGTCGGCAACCCGATCAAGCTGTCGGACTCCCCGAGCGAGGTGGAGCGCTCCCCGCTGCTCGGCGAGCACACCGACGAGATCCTGCGCACCGTGCTTGGCTTCTCGGACCATCAGGTCGCCGATATCCACAAGTCCGGCGCGCTCGATCCGCCGCAAAAGCAGGCCGCCGAGTAAGCGGGCTTATCTCACGACCCGAAAGGCCGCCCGCTTCGGCGGCCTTTTTGTTGCCGCGCAAAGGCTGCATCGCACGATCGGCGCGCTTGCCGCGCCGCCAAGGCTGGATTAAAGATTGGTTCGCGAGGAACAGATGCGGTGGCCGGCCGTTACCCCCTCGACCGGCGTGCTCCCGGAAATGCGAGCATGCCCGAAATGTCAGCATGCCATCTCCACAGCGAGTGCAGCACGCCTCGCAAAGAACCTGCCCCACGCAGAAGAACTGGTTGCCTTCGCTTCCGAGGGTGGCAAGTCGGCCCTTCAGTTCAGGCACGGGCGGCGTCGCATCCGGCGCTCGCCAGGACCACGCTCGTTGATCAAATTTGAGAGCTCAAATGTCGAAAGATCAATCCTCTGATCGCGCCAAGCGTGAAGCCAACAAGGCGTTCAAGCCGGCGACAACGCAGAAGCCGATCAATGACTATGCGAAGGACCAGAACTCCTTCAACGAGAATCGCGAACGGCTGAAGGCGGAGCGATTGGCCCGGGAGGCGAAGCCGGGAAGCGGCTCCGAATAAGAGCGTCGGTCCCAGACTGCGACCGCGGATTGCCCTTAGGGCGCGGCGCCGAAATCCGCGCCCGTCCCTACAGCATCGAGAGCACGACGATTCCGTCTTCGACTGCACCAGAAGCGAGCTGCGCCCGCGCCATGCGCTCGAACTCGGTCCGGTTCTTGCGAAGATAACTGAAAGCCTGCTTCTGCGTCAGGAAGGTCGTCGCAAGACGGCACATCTGTCGTCCCGCGCCAAGCGCGAGAAAGAAGGTGATGGTGCCACCGCCATCCAACTTGATTCTAGGCACGACCCGCACTCTTTGGCATGTGATCGGCCCTCTCCGAGTTGTCGTCGGCGCAAAAGGCGGCTATGGCGTCACCTTCTTCTTGCGCTTCGTCGGGGTGACCGGAGGCAAGGATGCCTGAAGGGCGGCGTCTGCCGCTTCCTTGGCTTCGCGCAGCTCTCGAAGCCGCGCCATGTTCTTGCGAACATCGACGGCTTGCTTTCCAACATCCACCATCGCCCGGGCGCCCTCCTCAGCGGCCAAACGCTGACGGTTAGAACGCGCGATGCTTTCGGGTGACGGTTCGGCCGGTCTCTTGGCGCTCATTATTCACCCTGCTCTGCAACGGACAAAAACCCGCTCAATCCTGGGATCGAGCGGGTGGCATGGCCGTTTCAGTACATCCGTGAAACGGCACCAAGGCTTAGGCCAGCGAGAGATTCTCAGCGCTGACCTTGCCCCGCATCTTGTCGGTCTTGAGCTCGAAGTTGACCTTTTGGCCTTCAGCGAGACCTGCAAGACCAGCCCGCTCGACCGCGCTGATGTGAACGAACACATCGTTGCCGCCGTCGTTCGGCTGAATGAATCCAAAGCCCTTCTGGCCGTTAAACCACTTCACAGTACCTGTCGTCATTTTCTTCTCCAAAGCGCATACGCGCAGGTTCCGCGTGATCGTCACGCAGAACAAATTCTATTCGTCGATGTCTATGGAAAAGGAGCCCGCGGGCACATTCAACAAGGCACAGCGGCTGAACGAACAGCCTCAACGTATACCTCATCCTCGCCATTTGCAAGGCTTGACCGAATTTAACGCCTCGGGAGCCCTGCGGTGGATACAGGAAGCCGCGCTATCCAGCGCTCATCGCCCCTCGGCGGGCTGCTTTCGAAAGCTGCCGAGCGCCACATGCGCGGATCCCGCAAAAATTCGAGACGCCGCGTCGGATCGGCAGCACCTCCTTCGTCATCTTGGACATGAACGGGCAATATACGCCGACGTCGAGCCCGGCAATTACGAGGAAGAATGATCATGCCCAGCACTGTCCGCCTGCACCGTGTTTTGACGACCAGCCCTGAGAAAGTCTATCGCGCCTTCCTGGAGGCGGATGCGCTGGCAAAATGGCTTCCGCCGAACGGCTTCACCTGCACTGTCCATCATTTCGAGCCGAAGGTCGGGGGCACGTTCAAGATGTCGTACCGCAACTTCACGACAGGCAACAGCCACGCCTTCGGCGGCGAATATCTCGAGCTCGTCCCCGGCGAACGTCTCCGCTACACCGACAGGTTCGACGACCCCAATCTGCCGGGCGAGATCCAGGTCACCGTGATTCTGAAGAAAGTATCCGTCGGCACCGAGGTGGATATCACGCAGGCCGGCATCCCCGACGTCATCCCGCCGGAGGCTTGCTATCTCGGCTGGCAGGAATCGCTGCGCAATCTGGCGAAGCTCGTCGAGCCTGAGATCAAGCAATAGCGTCTGAAGCGGAGCGAGCGCCTCGTCCTTCGAGACGACCGCTCCGCGGTCTCCTCAGGACGAGGCTAGCGGCAACAGCGTTCGTCAAGACTGCGGCCACATATTCCGACCTCATCCTGAGGGCCCGCCAAAGGCGGGCGTCTCGAAGGATGGGCCGCCGAAACGGTCACCAAGTGCGATGGCCAGCTCACGAACGGGACCAGCGATAAAGTGTCATCTCAGCGAGCCTACGCGCCCGCCCTCGGCGCAATGCCGCCGCTTGCGGTCCAGCGATCGGGGTCCGGGCTATGCCCGATCAAAGCAAGGCCGTAGGCGATCGACTCGAACTGATCGCCCGACATCAGCCGTTCGTTGCCGAACCGCTCGGCGAACAGTTTTCGAACGGCCGGCACGAAGGACGTGCCGCCGGTCAAAAACACCTTCTCGACCTCGCGCGCGGTGATGCCGGCTTCGCCCAGCACCTTGTCGACGGTGGCGCCGAGCCTCGCGATATCGTCGGCGATCCAGGCTTCGAAATTCTTCCGTGTGATGGTCGAGCCGATGTCCACCCCGCCGCCTTTGAAACGGAACTCCACCTGGTCCTGCGCCGACAGCGCGACCTTGGCGTCGGACACCGCGCGGTACAACGAAAAACCGAGGTCGAGATCGACGATGGTGATGAAATCCTCGAGCAGAGTCGGCTTCACCGCGGTGCGCGCAAGCTCCCGGAGCTCGCGCAGGTCGCCGTTGCTCTTCATCATCGCGAGCTGATGCCAGCGCGCGAGATTGGTGTAGTGGCCGGTGGGGATCGGCAGCACCTTGTCGAACGACCGGAAGCTCGAGCCCTTGCCTAGCCGCGGCGAGACGACGTGATCGACGATGCGGTAATCGAACGTGTCGCCCGCAATCCCGATGCCGGCATGGCCGAGCGGCTCGGCGCGCAAGGCGCCGCCGGCACGTGAGAACCGCATCACCGAGAAATCGCTGGTGCCGCCGCCAAAATCCGCGACCAGCACGGTCGCGTCGCGCTCCAGCCGGCGGGCGAAGGAGAACGCGGCGCCCACGGGTTCGTAGACATAGCGCGCATGGCCGGCGCCAAGGCGCTCGAACGCGGCCCGGTAACGCTGCATCGCCAGCGCCTCGTCGGGATTGCCGCCGGCGAAGCGGACGGGGCGGCCGACCGTGATGGTGGACGTCTCGAAGCCGAATTTGTCGCCGCTATGGCGCGCCAAGGTCCGCAGGAACGCCGCCAGAATATCCTCGAACTTGTAGCGCTGCCGGAACACCTGGGTGGTGTTGAAGCTGGAGCTCGCCGCGAAGGTCTTGAACGACTGGAGAAAGCGGTAGACATGGCGGCCTTCGAGGAACTGCTCGATCGCCCACGGGCCGCCTTCGGCCTGGGCGCCGGCTCCCGGCCGGTCCTCCCAGAAGCACAGCGCCGACACGAAGACGCTGTGGCGTTGTCCGCCATGGTCGAAGCGGATGGCCTCGACCCGGCGGTCGTCCGCCGCAAGGGCTACGACCGTGTTGCTGGTCCCAAAATCGATGCCGATCGAGACGGCGGGCGAGGCGCTCGACATGAACCACTCTGACAGATGATTGGAAGGGGGCAGACCACTAGCGGCTCCGTACGCCGCTGCCAAGGCTCCGTTTTTGGAGATCGGCGGCCAATGGTTCAGTTTCGGCGGGGTTTGGGCACATCCCGCTCAAATCGGCCGATTTAACGGATTATTATGCTGCAATGCGAAGAGCTAAATACTGCTATGCAATGACATGCATAGACATTGGCATCTGGTATACATAGATTGCCCTTCGAAATGAGACAGCACTGCTGACCGTCTCAAGAAAGGGATTTCCGATGTCCAAGACCGCTTCCGTCGCTCTCGCGCCCTCCTCCTCGCTGTTCGCCCGCCTGATGGCCACGATCGACCGCCTCCTGATGGCGAGCGCCAAGATCTCGAATCACAACGGCGACCTGCCGCGCTTCGGCCTCTAAGCCGGCCCCCTCCCGCGCCGCCGCGCACCGGCACGGTTTTAGATCGGTTCGCATACTACTTTTGATGAATGGCCCCGGATGACGGGGCCATTTCTACTTGTGCTGTCCTGAGTCACAGCCGCAACCGGGCAAGGTCCTGCGGCATTTGCGCACGGTGGCCGGACCAGCGCTTGAAGCTTGGCATAATGCATACAAGAATGCCGTTCCAGCGCTCGCAGAAAAATGAGAGGCGCCACGGGAGGCTTTATGACGGACATGGTGCAAGCAACCGCCCCGACAGCCGCGCGCGTTAGCGACACGTATCGCTGGGCGCAATTGGCAGTCGGTGTCGCGGCGATGGTGATGATCGCCAACTACCAATACGGCTGGACGTTCTTCGTCCCCGACATCCAGAAGAAATTCGGCTGGGATCGTGCGTCGATCCAATGGGCCTTTACGCTGTTCGTACTGTTCGAGACCTGGCTCGTCCCGATCGAAGGATGGTTCGTCGACAAATACGGCCCGCGCCTCGTCGTGCTGGTCGGCGGCGTGCTCTGCGCCATCGGCTGGGCCATCAACGCGCAGGCGACCACGCTCAACGGCTACTATCTCGGCATGATCATCGCAGGCATCGGCGCCGGCGGCGTCTACGGCACCTGCGTCGGCAACGCCTTGAAGTGGTTTCCGGACAAGCGCGGTCTTGCCGCGGGCATCACGGCCGCTGGCTTCGGTGCAGGCTCTGCGCTGACCGTCGCGCCGATCCAGGCCATGATCAAGGACAGCGGTTTCCAGACCACCTTCCTCTATTTCGGCCTCGGACAAGGCATCATCATCTGCATCCTCGCCTTCTTCCTGCTGGCGCCGAAGGCGGGCCAGGTGCCGAACATCGTGGCGAACGCCAATCTGCTGCAGACCCGCCGCAACTACCAGCCGACCGAGGTGCTGCGTCAGCCCATCTTCTGGCTGATGTACTTCATGTTTGTGATCGTCGGCGCCGGCGGCCTGATGGTGACGGCCAATCTGAAGCCGATCGCGGCCGACTGGAAGGTCGACAACGTGCCGGTCACGCTGATGGCGGTGACGATGACCGCGGTGACCTTCGCGGCCACGATCGACCGCGTGCTCAACGGGCTGACGCGTCCGTTCTTCGGCTGGATCTCCGACATGATCGGCCGCGAGAACACGATGTTCATCGCCTTCGGCATGGAAGGTATCGGCATCTGGATGCTCTACCTCTGGGGCCACGATCCGCTCTGGTTCGTGCTTCTCTCGGGCTTCGTGTTCTTCGCCTGGGGTGAGATCTACTCGCTGTTCCCGTCGACCTGCACCGACACGTTCGGCGCCAAGTTCGCGACCACCAATGCCGGCCTGCTCTACACCGCGAAGGGTACGGCCGCGCTGCTGGTCCCGATCGGCAACTACATGCAGCAGTCGTCAGGCAGTTGGGACAACGTGTTCATCATCGCGGCCGGTGCCAATATCCTGGCCTCGGCGCTGGCGATCGCGGTGCTCAAGCCCTGGCGCAAGGTCGTGGTCGCGCAATCGACCGTCTGAAGCACTCCAAGAGCGCTTCTCGCGCAAAACGCCCGGCCTTCGCGGCCGGGCGTTTTCGTTGTGCGCGATGTTTTTCATGAACCCGCCGTTCCGAACGGAACTCCGCATATTTTGTCAGCGGCGCGTCAAGTTAGGGCTTGCAATCTGGGATATGGTATACCAAGCTTGCGATCGCGCTTGCGACGATAAGCCACAATATTGCGACATCAGGTCATCTTGCGACCGGTGTCGAACCAGACAGGCGCTCGGGAGGTTTTTGATGATTTCCAGCACCGATGGCGCTGTCACGGCCGCGCCTCTCCGCACAGGTTTCCGTTGGCTCCAGCTGGTCATGGGCATCGTCTGCATGGCGATGATCGCCAATCTGCAATATGGCTGGACGCTGTTCGTCGATCCGATCGATCACGCGCACCACTGGGGACGCGCCGCGATCCAGCTCGCTTTCACCATCTTCGTCGTCACCGAAACCTGGCTGGTGCCGATCGAGGCCTGGTTCGTCGACAAATACGGCCCGCGCATCGTCATCATGTTCGGCGGCGTCATGATCGCGCTGTCGTGGATTCTCAACTCCTATGCCGATAGCCTCACTTTGCTCTACGCGGCCGCGATCATCGGCGGCATGGGCGCGGGCGCGGTGTACGGCACCTGCGTCGGCAACGCGCTGAAATGGTTTCCCGATCGCCGGGGCCTTGCCGCCGGTGCGACCGCCGCCGGCTTCGGGGCGGGCGCCGCGCTCACCGTCGTGCCGATCGCGACCATGATCGCAACGAGCGGCTATCAGCACGCGTTCCTCACCTTCGGCATCGGCCAGGGCGTGATCGTCTTCGTGCTCGCCTTCTTCATCCAGCCGCCGCGGATCTCGATCCCGCCGAAGAAGAAGCAGCTCAATCTGCCGCAAACCAAGATCGACTTCACCCCGCCCCAGGTGCTGCGCGCCCCTATTTTCTGGGTGATGTATCTCGTTTTCGTCATGGTCGCCTCGGGCGGCCTGATGACCGCGGCGCAGATCGCCCCGATCGCGCACGACTTCAAGATCGCCGACACGCCGGTCACGCTCGCCGGCTTCCAGATGGCGGCATTGACGTTCGCGATCTCGCTCGACCGCATCTTCGACGGTTTCGGACGGCCCTTCTTCGGCTTCGTCTCCGACACGATCGGCCGCGAGCACACCATGTTCATCGCCTTCGGCACCGCCGCGCTGATGCTGCTGACGCTGTCGGCCTATGGCCACGTGCCGGTCGTCTTCGTGCTCGCCACCGCGGTCTATTTCGGCGTGTTCGGCGAGATCTACTCGCTGTTCCCGGCGACCTGCGGCGACACCTTCGGCTCGAAGTTCGCAACCACCAACAACGGGATGCTCTACACGGCGAAGGGGACGGCGTCCCTGCTCGTTCCGCTCGCCAGCGTGATCTCGGCCACGTATGGCTGGAAGGCCGTGTTCGTGGTCGCGGTGGCCTTGAACGCGACGGCGGCCCTGATGGCGCTGTTCGTGATCAAGCCGATGCGCCGCTCCTTCATCCTCGGCAAGGAAGCCGAGAGCGCCAACGCCGCGACGGGAAACGCCAAGACCGAGACGGCATAACGAACACGCACCTCGCACGGGTGAGACAGGGGCGCAGCGATGCGCCCCTTTTGTTTTTGGCTCACGGCAAACGTCAGCATTACTGCCGCAAGATTTTTCGGATCAGCCAAATCGAAGGCTTGACGATTGGCATTATGTATACCACACTTGCCGCATCATTCACCCAGGGAGGTTGCAATGCTGGTCGGAGACATTCTGCGCAAGAAGACACCGCGCGTTGTCACGGTGCGAATGAACGAAACGGTGGGTATCGCCGCCAAGCTGATGCGCGCCAACAATATCAGCGCACTGGTGGTGAAGGACGTGGTCCGCTCCGAGGGTAACACCGCGGTCGGCATGTTCACCGAGCGCGACGTCGTGCGCGCCGTCGCCGAGCACGGCGCCAATGCCGTCAACGTCAAGGTCTCGCAGCTCGTCTCGGTGCAGCAGCTCGTGTCCTGCACGTCGGGCGACACGATCGAGCACGTCCGCCATCTCATGAACCGGAATCACATCCGGCACCTGCCCGTCATCGACGACTACAGTCTCGTCTCGGTCATCAGCATGCGCGACATCGCATCCTTCATGGACGAAGCGATCAACGGCACGCCGCAAGCAGCTTAAAGCGTCTCACTTCCCCTGCGACTACCGTCCCCGGCTCGGACCTTCCGAGCCGGACCGGATCTTTCGTCCCGAAATCCGGCTTCCGCTGCTTCGCGAGGATTCCATGAAGATCTGCATCTACGGCGCCGGCGCAATCGGCGGATATCTCGGGGTTCAGCTCGCGCGCGCGGGCGCCGACGTCAGCCTGGTCGCACGTGGCGCGCACCTTGCCGCGATGCGCGAGCGCGGCCTGACCCTGCTCGCGGGCGAGGAGAAGCACACCGTGCATCCCCGCTGCACCGACGATCCGGCCGAGCTCGGCGTGCAGGACTACATCATCATCACGCTGAAGGCGCACTCGATCACCGGCGTGATCGAGACGATGCAGCCGCTGCTCGGACCCCACACCCGCATCGTCACCGCCGTCAACGGCATCCCCTATTGGTACTTCTACAAGCACGGCGGCCAATACGAGAATTCGACGCTGGAGAGCATCGACCCCGGCGGACGGCAGTGGCGCGAAATAGGCGCCGCGCGCGCCATCGGCTGCATCGTCTATCCCGCCACCGAGATCGAAGCGCCCGGCGTGATCCGTCACGTCTACGGCAACAACTTTCCGCTCGGCGAGCCCTCGGGCGAGACCACCCCGGACGTGCAGCGCCTCGCCGATCTCTTCGTCGCCGCCGGGCTGAAAGCGCCGGTGCTCGACCGCATCCGCGACGAGATCTGGCTCAAGCTGTGGGGCAATGTCTGCTTCAACCCGATCAGCGCACTCACCCATGCAACACTCGACGTGATCTGCACCGATCCGGCCACCCGCGCGCTGTCGCGCGCGATCATGATGGAGACGCAAGGCATCGCCGAGACGTTCGGCGTCAGATTCCGCGTCGACGTCGAGCGCCGCATCGAAGGCGCCCGCAAGGTCGGCGCGCACAAGACCTCGATGCTCCAGGATCTGGAGCGCGGCCGCCCGATGGAGATCGACCCGCTCGTCACCGTCGTGCAGGAGATGGGCCGCCTCACCGGCGTCGCCACCCCCGCGCTCGATTCCGTGCTGGCGATGGTGACCCAGCGCGCCCGCATTGCCGGTCTCTACGATGGCATCTCGACGCCATCAGATCCGCGCGCGCTGGCGGTGGCATGATGGCTGGCGAGATCAAACAATGGCTTCGCTTCCGCAAGAGCGGTGCGACCGGCTTCGGCACGCTGAATTCGTCAGGCATCAGCGTGCATGAGGGCGAGATGTTCGGCCGCCATGCAGCCACCGGCAAGACGCTGGCGCTGTCGGAGGTCGAACTGCTCGCGCCCTGCGTGCCCAGCAAGATCGTCGCGCTCTGGAACAATTTTCATGCGCTCGCGGCCAAGCTCAACCAGCCCGAGCCGCCGGAGCCGCTCTACCTCCTGAAGGCCACCACCAGCATCACGACACCCGGCGCGGTGATCCGCCGCCCCTCTTACTACGACGGCAAGACCACCTATGAAGGCGAGCTCGGCATCGTCATCGGCAAGACGTGCGCCCGGGTGTCGCCGGCGGAAGCGGGCAGCTTCATCTTCGGCTACACCTGCGTCAACGACATCACCGCCAACGACATCCTGACCAGCGATCCCACTTTCCCGCAATGGGCGCGGGCCAAGGGCATCGACGATTATGGCCCGTTCGGCCCCGTCATCGCCACCGGTCTCGATCCGGCCAGGCTGGTGGTGCGCACCATCCTCAACGGCGCGGAGCGGCAGAACTATCCGATATCGGACATGATCTTCACCGCGCAGGAGCTGGTCAGCAGGATCTCCCACGACATGACCCTGCTCCCCGGCGACCTCATTGCCGTCGGCACCTCGGTCGGCGTCGGCGTGATGAAAGAGCCGGTGAACACGGTAACCGTCGCGATCGACGGCATCGGCGAGCTGACCAATGAGTTTCGGCTGTAGCCACCAACGCGGTGCGGTAGCCCGGATGGAGCGAAGCGAAATCCGGGGCCGGCTCTCAAGGCTAGCAGAACCCGGATTGCGCTTCGCTCCATCCAGGCTACGGAACACTCCGTCCAACCTTTGAAAACCCCGGCGACCCACTTCCCCTCCACCGATCGGCTGACGCATTCAGCCGTGGATCGTGGGACCGGACCTCTCCGGCAAGCCCCCGCCGCCCTTGATCTCGGTTCCGCTCTCCAATAGCAATTATGGCGATAATGTGTGCCGGCGTGAGGAAGTCACGATGTGGCTGTTTTTCCTGGTTGCCTGGTTGGTTCTGCTCACCGCCGTCGCGATCTTCGCCCAACAGGCGCTCGGTTACGATATCGGCCACCTGCCCGCCTGGTTCGGAGGCCTGCCTGTCCCGCAGCGGTTTGCGACCGGCGCGATCCTGGCGCTGGCGCTGGCACTGATCGGCGCCTCCGCCTGGCGGCTCTCGCGCCAGGACCGGCGCCTCGACACATTGCGCGACCGCCTCAAGAAGACCCGCGAGGACGTCGTCGTCGCCCACGCCCTGCAGAACCACCTCGACGCCACCGTCCAGCACCTGATCGAGAGCGATCCCCGGGAGGCCGTCTCCGCTCTCCACGACAAGCTGGGCGAGACCGAGCAGCGCGCCCTGCTCCAGCGGGGCCGCAACGAATCCACCGACATGCACGACCAGCTCGCCGAAATCCGCCGCCGCCAGCAGGAGCTGCGCGACATGGTCGGCAAGGTCGCCGAGCAGCGTCGCGCCGTCGAGCCGGTTTTCACCGAGATTCGCGACCGCCAGAACCAGCTCGAACGCTCGCTGCACGACCTCGAGACTGACGACCGCAAGAACAACCTCGCCGACAGGCTGAAGGATATCGCGCGCGACGTGTCGATGCTGCTGTCGCGGGTCGGCACGGTCCAGAACACCTTTGCGACCCTGAACCAGTACAAGGAAGATCTGGCGAAGTCCCACGCCGAGCTGGTGCCACTGCGCGCGTCGGATGCCGGCCTCAATGCCTTGATCGGCGAGCTGAGCCTCGGTCATGAGCGCCTCGCCAAGAGCGTCGACGAGCTCGAAACCGGCGGCGAAGTCCCTCTCGGCGCCCGCGTCGAGACCCTGTCGAAGAACAAGATCGAGATCGAGCAGCGCCTGGCCCGCATCGACGACAGCTTCCACATCCTGAAAGGCATCGGGCTCGACTTCGAAGAGCTCGGCCAGCGCCAGGCTCAGCTCGACCGTTCGCTCGCCGGTGTCGAGACCGACGCCGACGGCAAGACGCTTGTCGACCGCCAGAATGCGCTGAACGATTTTGTTCTCCAGTCACGCCAGCGCCTCGGCGCGTTACAGGAGACGCTGGCGACGCTGAACGCCTTCAAGACGGAGCTGTCGAAGTCGCAGGCCGACCTCGTCCCGCTGAAGGCCCCCGTGTTCGGCATCGAGGCCCTGATCGCGGATGTCGGGACCACGCGCGATCTCCTCGCCAAAACCGTCGGCGAGATCGAGGCGAACGGCGACGTCACCCTCGCCTCGCGCGTCGACGCGCTGACCAGGAGCAAGCGCGAGGTCGAAGACCGCATCGCCCGCATCTTCGACAATTTCAACGCGCTCGACGGCTTGCGAAAAGACATCGGCGGCATCTTCTCGACGATCCGGAACAGCCTGAACCGGATCGGGTGAGAAGCTCCCCACTTGCCCGTGCTTCGAGACGAATGGAGCACGAGGGCATTTCCGTGTTGCACGGCTCGTGATACAATCTTGGCGGGAATATTTCGGCTTCCGTTTTTTCGACCCTCATTTCCATCGCCGGCGCCAAAAAGGCGACGCGGCGTCATTCATAATCGGAGGAAGACTCCATGGTCGCCAGGAAACACAAAGCGAAGACATCGAAAGCCAGAAAGGCAAAATCGGCAGTAAAGGTCAGGAAGGCCGCCGCCAAGTCCAGCAAGTCGAAGTCAGCGAGGTCCAAGACGGGCAAGTCCAAGACGGGCAAGTCCAAAACCAGCAACAAGTCAAAGACGACCAAGAAGACAAGCAAGACCAAGAAACCCAAGGCTGGTTCGTCCAAGACCAGCAAGAAGACCGGCACGTCCAAACCGAAACCGCCCAAACCGCCGGCCCCGAGCTTGCCGCCCGTTGTGACTTCGGCCGCTCCGTCAACCGCGGCACCGGGCGCGACGTCGGGCTTCCAGGTGGTTGGCACCAACGTCAATGCGCCGTTCTCGCTGAAGCTGCATCGTGGAGACGGCAAGACGCTGATCGCAATGAATTGGAAGGCCGGCCAGCCGCCGCAAGATTTCGTCGGCTTTGCGATCGAGTACCAGGAGCCCGGCGGCAAGCGGTTTTTTGCGCTGAACAACCGGCTCGGTTTTCTCGACGCCTCCGGCAACGTCAACCCCAAGAAGCTTTCGACCCTGCAATCGCCAATCCAGAAATTCCGCTGGGTGCATTTCCCCCGTAATGCCGAGCTGGTCGGAGACTTCATCTACCGCATCACACCTATGTCGATGGACGCCCAGGGCAAACTTAGCAAGGGCGAGGCACAACAGGCGGCGATCCAGCTCGCGCGCGAAACCTATCCCGGCGTCGCCAACGTCACGTTCACCCGCGGCTTCGTCTCCTCGCAGGCATTCGTCGATCGTTATCTGAAGCACGGCCCGATCAATACGCTGGTGGCGCCCGTCGCTGCCGGCGGGCTCAACTTCAAGCCGACGCATCCCGATGCGCAGGCCGCGCTGGCCTGGATGGGTTTTGAGGCGCGCGCTGCAATCCTGGAAACCCTCGATCAGGCTATCGCCGACGATGCCGAGGTCCGCATCGTCGCCTACGACTTCAATCTGCCGGAGATACTTGACCGCCTCGTGCAGCTCGGCCCATCGCTCAAGATCATCATCGACGACAGCGACCCGCATGGCGATGACGATTCCGCGGAGACCGCTGCGGAGAGCCTCCTGGTTGCCTCGGCCGGGCGCACGAACGTGCGGCGCCAGCATATGGGCAACCTCCAGCACAACAAGACGATCGCGGTGAACGGTCCCAACGTGAAGAAAGTGGTGTTCGGCTCGACCAACCTGTCCTGGCGCGGCTTCTACGTTCAGGCCAACAATGCTCTGGTGGTGACCGGTCAGAAGCCGGTCGACCTCGCCTTCGCGGCATTCGACAGCTACCTTGCCAGCAACAACGCCGTCGCGAGCTTCGGCGCAACGCCCTCCGCCGATTGGCAAGATCTCGGCCTTGCCGGCATCGATGCCAAGGTGGCGTTCTCGCCGCACAGCGCTGCCAACGCCAAGCTCGACAAGATCGGAGCCGATCTCAAGAGCGCGACATCGTCCGTGCTGTATTCGCTTGCCTTCCTGGCCCAGACGGGTGGCGCCGTGACCGACGCCATCGCCGACCTTACGGCCGACAGCACGATCTTTGTCTACGGCATATCCGACAAGGAAGTTGGCGGCATCGAGGTGCAGAACCCGGACGGAAACGTCACGCCAGTGTTTGCCGCCGAGCTCAGCCACAACGTGCCGGAGCCCTTCAAGTCGGAGCCGACCGGCGGCACCGGCACGCGCATGCACCACAAGTTCACCGTGATCGACTTCGACAAGCCGGCAGCACGGGTCTATCTGGGATCCTACAATTTCTCCAAACCCGCCGATCGCCAGAACGGCGAGAATCTCCTGGTCATCAGGGACCGGCGCATCGCCGTGTCCTACATGATCGAGGCGCTCAGCCTGTTCGACCATTACTCATTCCGGGTGGCTGTAAAGAAGGCCAACGAAAAGGGGAAGAAGCTGCATCTGGCGCGGCCACCGGCCCAAGACGAAAAGCCGTGGTTTGAAGACGACTTCGCCGTCGGGTACAAGATCAAGGATCGGCTGCTATTCTCCTGAGCGGTGTGGACGTCGCCGGATGGGTCAAGCGAAGCGAAACCCGTCCGGGCAAGGTCTGCGGCGCCGCTGGTATCGCGCACCGCCGACCATCCAGTACACATCACATCTCCGCGCGCCCGGCAGATGCCGCCAACATGTCTCGCGGATGCCGCACTGTGGTCGCATTCGGCCGCCCTTCTGTGAGGCGTGTCTGGGGGCACGGCGGTGCCGTGTTTGGACCAAACCTTCTAGGGGTATGACTGTGAAGAAGATTGTATTTGTCGTGGGTGCTACGCTTGCTCTGGTGACGGTTGCGAATGCTGCGGATCTGCCGCGCCGCCAGCCGGTTCCCGTCTATTCGGAGCAGGCGCCGATCGGCAAGATGCCGATTGGCAAGAGCCCGGTTGGAAAGGCCCCGATCGGCAAGGCGCCCGGCCCGGTCGCGGCGCGCTACTGACGCGCCAGCGAAATACGCGCAGAAGCAAGCGTAGACTCTGCGTGAGTGGCCGACAGTCGAGGGGCATAGCGTGACGAACAAACCTGATCGATCGGGACCCTGCATCCTTGCGGGATTTGCGCTCGCGGCCATGCTCGCGTGTACGACACCTTCGGCCTCTGCCCACGAAGCGAACAAGCGCGTTGCCGACGCAAACGCGCTTGCCACGGCCGACACCGTATCACGGCCGACGCCATCGACACGGCGCGCGGTCGCGCGCGCGGAGAAAGGTCCGTACTACGTCGATTTCCGCGCCCGCACGGCAGCGAGCTGGGGCCACGCTTTCGTCTGGTACGGCAAGACCAGCGAGCGCGCCGTCGAGGTGGCAGGGCTCACGCCCGCCGGCGACACCTGGGCCTATGTGCTCGGTCATCTCACCTGGGTGCCGGCGGAGACCGGTGCGAGCTACGGCGATCTCGACCCGGACTATCTGACCGCGAGCTACCGCGTCTATTTGAACGAAGCCGACGCCAAGCGCGTGTTTGCCTATATCAAGAAATTGCAGGCGAACTCGCCGGTCTGGAACGCCGAGACCACCAATTGCACCGGCTTCATCGGCGACATCGCGGAGTACATGGGATTGAAGGTCCCCTACCGCTGGCAGCGCCCGGAAAACTTCGTCAACAGCCTCAAGGAAATGAACGGCGGCCGCCAGATGGTGCGGCTGTCGACGGAGTAGCTGAAGTCCTCTTGCCCGTCGGGCAAAACACCCGCACAAACTTCCCACCCCGCCTGTCAATCCCCGCCCGTCAAAATATTCCGCTTTACCGAAATTCGGATTTGTCGTACGTACGCGATACCCTGACCCGGGACAAGGGGCGGATCGCGATCGTCACGAACCGCGGGTTGGGCAGCGATGGACGCGACGGCGCCGGGCGCGGCGAGCCTTGCAGGGCGGGAAACCGTGAGCACAGGCTTTCTCGCCTACGACACGGCGCCGACAGCGTCTTCGCATGGCTTCGGGTGTGAGCACACGCCAGCACTCGAAGCGACATGCGAAGACGTGCGCGGACGAACAAGTCGTGTGGTCCTGACGCCCGGGGTCTGTGCGTCAAGTCCTGCAGTGATGTGGCGGCCCAACCGGGCGCGCGCATCAGTCATCTGCAGGACGACGGGGGCAATAGTGCATCGCTCCCCGAGGAGAGCACGAAGGACACGTTAAAACCATCGCGCAGGGAAGGCCGGGCGATCCGGCGAACCTGTGGTCCACCCCGTGTGCATTCCTTTGGCGCACGGACTTGCGGGTGTCAGCCGGCGCCCGGCCTTCCCTGCGCCCTTGTCACGACGAGGGTGATACGACCAGGCAAAGCTCGGGCGGAATGCGCCGCGGGGATGCGAAGGCGCGCCTTGTGACGGAAATGCAAGTTGATGGTCCGAAAGCTCTCATCCTCCGCCGGTGTTGAAGCAGCGGCGCACAAAAACCCTCGCGCCATCCCGGTGCTACCACCTCAATTATCCGCCCTGCGGAATCCCCCCACTCCCCGCATGATCGCCCCGCCTCCACCGCACGCCGGCGCAATAGACTTTTCCCGACCCGGGCGGCATCCTGCCGCCATCAAACGATAACAGAGCGCCACACAGGCGGAGGAAACAGATCATGCTGCAGACCCGGTTCACCAAGCTCGTCGGTGTCGAGCACCCGATCGTCCAGGGCGGCATGCAATGGGTCGGGCGCGCCGAGCTGGTCGCCGCCGTCGCCAATGCCGGAGCGCTCGGCTTCATCACGGCGCTGACCCAGCCGACACCGGAAGACCTCAGGAAGGAGATCGCCCGCTGCCGCGATCTCACCGACAAGCCGTTTGGGGTCAACCTCACCATCCTGCCCGCGATCAAGCCGCCGCCTTACGCCGAATATCGCGCCGCCATCATCGAGAGCGGCATCAAGGTGGTCGAAACCGCCGGCAACAAGCCGCAGGAGCATGTCGACGAGTTCAGGAAGCACGGCGTCAAGGTTGTGCACAAATGCACCAGCGTCCGTCACGGGCTCTCGGCCGAGCGCATGGGCGTCGACGCCATCTCGATCGACGGGTTCGAATGCGCCGGCCATCCAGGCGAGGACGACACCCCCGGCCTGATCCTGATCCCGGCCGCCGCCAACAAGATCAAGATTCCGATGATCGCCTCCGGCGGCTTTGCCGACGCCCGCGGCCTCGTCGCCGCACTGGCGCTGGGCGCCGAAGGCATCAACATGGGCACCCGCTTCATGGCGACCAAGGAGAGCCCCATTCATCAGCTCATCAAGGAGAAGATCGTCGCCAATGACGAGCGCGAGACCGAGCTGATCTTCCGCACCATGCGCAACACCTCCCGTGTCGCCAGGAACGAGATCTCGACCAAGGTCGTCGCGATGGAGAAGGAAGGCGCCAAGTTCGAGGACATCCGCGAGCTCGTCGCGGGCGCCCGCGGCAAGATGGTCTACGCGACCGGCAACTCGGACGAAGGCATCTGGTCGGCGGGCCAGGTCCAGGGCCTGATCCAGGACATCCCGACCTGCGCCGAACTGATCTCCCGCATCGTGCGCGAAGCGGAGGCCATCATCCGCAGCCGGCTCGAAGGCATGATCGTTCATCCGACAGCGCAGGCTGCGGAATAATCACTGCAAGAAGCGAGAGCAATACATGAAGGCTTATGTCTACGGCCCTGGCGGCGCTGTAATTTCCGACGTCGCTCAACCAAAGCCTGAAGGCACGCAGGTGCTGGTCCGGGTCCGCGCCTGCGGCCTCAATCGCGCCGACACCGGCATGCGCAAGGGCCACGCCCATGGCGCGGCCGGCGGCGCCGGCACCGTGCTCGGCATGGAATGGGCCGGCGAGGTCGCCGAGCTCGGACCGGATGCCAAGGGCGTCAAGGTCGGTGACCGCATCATGGGTTCGGGCAGCGCGGCGTTTGCCGAATACACGCTGGCCGATCACGGCCGGCTGTTCCGCGCGCCCTCGAACATGAACTTCGAGGATGCCGCCACCCTGCCCGTCGCGCTCGCGACCATGCACAACGCCGTCGTCACCATCGGCGGCGTGCAGCCCGGGCAGGCCGTGCTGATCCAGGGCGCAAGCTCCGGCGTCGGCCTGATGGCGATGCAGATTGCGAAGCTCAAGGGCGCGAGACTCGTGATCGGCTCCTCGACCGATGCCACTCGCCGCGGCCGGCTGAAGGAGTATGGCGCCGACCTCGCGGTCGACTCCTCCGATCCGAAATGGGTCGACGAGGTGCTGAAGGCGACGAACGGCGAAGGTGTCGACCTCATCGTCGACCAGGTCTCGGGCCAAGTCGCCAACCAGAACCTCGCGGCGACCAAGGTCAAGGGTCGTATCGTCAATGTCGGCCGGCTCGGCGGCACCCATGCCGATTTCAACTTCGACCTGCACGCGGCGCGCCGCATCGACTATGTCGGCGTCACCTTCCGCACCCGCACCATCGCGGAGGTCCGTGAGATCTTCGACGAGGTCAAGAAGGACATCTGGGGCGCGGTCGAGTCGCGAAAACTGCAGCTGCCGATCGACAAGGTGTTTGCCTTCGACGATATCGACAAGGCATTCGAGCACATGGAGGCGAACAAGCACCTCGGGAAGATCGTTGTGACGGTGTGAGGGGGCGGCAGCGGAGCAAGAGCTGTAGGTCCCACTCCCTCCGCTCGTCATGGCCGGGCTTGACCCGGCCATCCACGTCGTTCCCGCGATTGAGAAAGATCGTGGATGCCCGGGACCCGACTACGCCAAGGCTTCGCCGGGCACTCGATCTTGAGCCGGCGAAGCTTCAGCGAAGACGGCGAGCCCGGGCATGACGGAGTTGGAGGCCCCCGCTCCTGCAACTCACTAGCGTCTACAGCTGTGGATCGTTGCTTGATGTTCGCCCCTGGGCTGCTAAATCCCCCGCCATGAGCTCCCAACACAACAAGACCTCGGTCGCAGCGATCTCGATCTTCGCCAGTGGCGGCATGGCGGCGGCCAAGTTCGCGGTCGGGATAGCGATCGGCTCGCTGGCGCTGATCTCCGAGGCGCTGCATTCCTCGATCGACCTCGTCGCCACCATCATCACTTGGGCGGTGGTGCGGGTGTCCGACAAGCCGGCGGACGAGGAGCATCATTACGGCCACGGCAAGCTCGAAAGCGTCTCGGCACTGGGCGTCACCGCCCTGCTCTATGTGCTCGCCGGCGGCATCCTGGTCGAGTCCTACAGCCGGCTGCGGGAGGGAACCGCGCCGCCGACTATTTCGGCCGTGCCTTTCGTGGTGCTGGTGATCGACATCGTCGTCAATCTCTGGCGCGCCCGTGCCCTGCACCGTGCCGCCCGGGAGACCAGGAGCCAGGCGCTCGCCGCCGACGCGCTGCATTTCGCCTCCGACGTGATGGGCTCGTTCGCCGTTATCATAGGCCTGATCCTCGCCGGCCTCGGCTTCTGGTGGGGCGACGCGGCGGCCGCCGCCGCGGTGGCCGTGATGATCGCCCTGCTCGGTCTGCGCATGGCCGGCTCGACGGTGCAGACGCTGGTCGACCGCGCCCCGGAAGGCGCGCATGAGACGGCCACGGCCGCGATCCGCAGCGTGCCGGGTGTGATCGACGTCGAGCGACTCCGCGTGCGCATGGTCGGGGCAACCACATTTATCGACACGATCGCAAAGGTGCCCCGGACTTATCCCATCGACCGGGTCGAGGACATCAAGCGCAATGCGCAAGCAGCCGTCGAGAAGGCCTTCGGCGATGCCGACCTCACCTTCACCGCGGTCCCCGTGGCGCGCGACAACGAGACCGTGCGCGACCGCATCATGGTCATCGCCCACAATTCGGGCCTCGCCGTCCACCACGTCACGGTGCACGATCTCGGCGCCAAGCTGATCGTCAGCATCGACCTCGAGGTCGACGCCGGGATGCAGCTCGACGCCGCCCATGACGTCGCCAACACGCTGGAACGCAACATCCAGGAAGAGTTCGGCGCGGACGTCGAAGTCGACGTCCACATCGAGCCGCTGGAACCGGAACTGCCGTTCGGGGTCGACGCCGCGTCGGAACGGGTGCGGGCCATTGCCGCCGCGCTGACGGAATATGCCGCCGGCAGCGAGATCCACGACATCCACAATGTCCGCGTCCGCAACACCGATGCCGGCGAGATCGTCAACTTCCACTGCCGCGCCGAGCCTTCGATGAGCGTGATCAAGGTGCACGAGCATGTCGACGCGATCGAGCGCGCATTGCGGCGCGCGTTCCCGAGCGTGAAGCGCGTCATTAGTCACGCCGAACCGCCGCGCGCGTGACAGAGAATGTGCGAGGAGTCACACGTTCTCGTTTCGGACTCGCCGCGCACGTAGGTTTGCGGACGCGCGACGCGCAAACTGCGCGTTGGATAAGAATAAATTCGCGTTAACGATTCGTTGACTCTCGACAGCCCGCGAAATCTGGATTCAAATCGATCATGATTCGGAAGCGATGTGGGGCTGCTTCCGAACTCAAGTTGCAAGCAGGTTTCCAGGGGGCTTTAGGCATGTCGCGTGCAGACGCCGCGAACGCGTGCGTCCAATCCGATTCGATCAAGGGATTGGCGCAATCGATCGCGAAACCTGCCTATCATCGGCTCCTGATCGCGGAGCCAGCGCTGCGCCGTGCCGTGCCGACGCTCATCATCGCGTTCCTGATCACGATCTGCCTCGGCGCGTTCGTGCAGGTCGTCGACCAGACACGCCAGAAGCGGCTGGTCATCCGACACGACATCTCGGCGCTCGCCGACCTGCTCGCCGAGCGTATCGACCGCCTCACCTCCGGGCGACAGGAGCGGCTGAAGAACATCGAGAGCCTGCCGGCGCTGCTGCCCGATCTCATTCCATCCTGGGGCACCGCCTCGGGCCGCCACGTCATCGTCACGTCGGCCGGACTCGACCGCCGCATCCTCGCCCGCATCCCGATCGACAGCGATCCCTCGGGCAACGACCGCCTGCTCGACGCAATCACGACGGCGCAACTGCTGGCGGCGCCGCCGCGCGACGACAATATCTCCGACATGACCCTGCCGAACGGCAACGCCGCAATGGCGACCTCGCGGCAGATCAAGTCGCTGCCCGGCTTCGTGACCGTGATCCAGGAGCGTAACGAGCCGATCTGGGGTTCGGACGCCGCGTTGTCAGTGACGCTGTCGGCCACTACCGGCTTCGTGGTCCTGATCCTCGGCTTCGCCTTCCATTGGCAGTCCACCCGTGCCCGCGAGGGCGATTTGATCAACGACGCCGTGCGCGGCCGCATCGACACCGCGCTCAACCGCGGCCGCTGCGGGCTGTGGGACTGGGACCTGTCACGCGGCCGCATCTTCTGGTCACAGTCGATGTTTTCGATGCTCGGCCTCGACGGCCGCAACGAGCTCCTCACCTTCGGCGAGGTCAACGCGCTGGTGAAGTCCGACGACATCGACCTGTTCGAGATCGCCGACCAGCTCATCTCCGAGAAGATCGACCACATCGACCAGACCTTCCGCATGCAGCATGTCGACGGCCACTGGATCTGGCTCCGCGTCCGCTGCGAAAAGACCAGTGGCGCGACCGACTCCAGCGTTCACCTGATCGGGATCGCCGTCGACATCACCGAGCAGAAGAGCCTCGCCGAGCGGACCGTGGAAGCCGATTTGCGCCTGCGCGACGCGATCGAGACCATTCCCGAAGCCTTCGTGCTGTGGGACGCGAGCGACCGCCTGGTGCTCTGCAATTCGCACTTCCAGCGCCTGCACAAACTGCCCGACAGCGCCGTCATCCCCGGCACCTCCTACGAGACCGTGCTCGAGGTCGGCCGCATGCCCGAGGTCCGCACCCGGCACAACGAGACTGCGAGCCAGGGCCCCGGCGCGCGCACCTTCGAGGCGCAGCTCGACGACGGCAGCTGGCTGCACATCAGCGAGCGCCGCACCAAGGACGGCGGCTACGTCTCGGTCGGCACCGATATCACCCGCATCAAGGAGCACGAGCAGAAGCTGGTCGACAACGATCTACGCCTGCGCGCTACCGTCATCGACCTCAAGCGCTCGCAGGCAGCCCTGGAGCGCCAGGCGGGCGAACTCGCCGATCTCGCCGAGAAGTACCAGCGCGAGAAGACCCGCGCCGAGGAAGCCAACCAGACCAAGTCGAAATTCCTCGCCAATATGAGCCACGAGCTGCGCACGCCGCTGAACGCGATCATCGGCTTCTCCGAGATCATGGGCTCGGGCATGTTCGGCGAACTCGGCTCGGAGAAGTACCAGGAATACTGCCACGACATCCTGACCAGCGGGCATTACCTGCTCGAAGTCATCAACGACATCCTCGACATGTCCAAGATCGAGGCTGGCCGCATGAAGCTCGACATGGAAGAGCTCGACCTGGCGCAGACGCTGGCCGAATCCCTGCGGGTCGTCACCGGCCGGGCACAGGACAAGCACCTGACGCTCGACGCCGACATCGCAAAATCGATCTCCGTCGTCGCCGACCGCCGCGCCACCAAGCAGATCATCGTCAATTTGCTCTCCAACGCCGTGAAGTTCACGCCCGACGGCGGACGCATCGTGGTGCGCAGCCGACAGCTCGACGACAGGATCGTGCTGATGATCGCCGACACCGGCATCGGCATCGCGCCGCATTCGCTGGCGCGGCTCGGCCGCCCGTTCGAGCAGGTCGAGAGCCAGCTCACCAAGACCTATCACGGCTCGGGACTGGGGCTGGCGATCGCCCGCTCGCTGGCGCAGCTCCATGGCGGCTCGATGCGGCTGCGCTCCAAGCTGGAGGTCGGCACCGTCGTGCGCGTCACCCTGCCCCGCGACGCGATCAAGGCGGCGTCCGGAATATCGGCCGCGGCCTGATGGCTACGATTGCAGCGACGGCGCGACTTCCCGCGCGACATTGACCAGCGCCGCGATCAGCGGCGTCATCGGATCACGCTGCGGGATCACCATGCCGATGCTGTAATTGACATCGGGATCGGTGATCGGGATCGAGCGCACAGTATCGGAAAGGCCGAGCGTCTCGGCGAGCTTGGCCGGCATCACGCTGGCCCAGCGTCCCGTCTTCACATGCGTGAACAGCACGAGCAGCGAATTCGAGGTCAAGGTCGGCGTCGCCTCGGCGCCGACCGAACGTAACGCGCGGTCGATGATGCGACGGTTCTGCATGTCGGGCGTCAGCAGGCACAGCGGCACCTGCCCTACCTCCTTCCAGGTCACCGTCTCGCGATCACCGAACATTCCATCCGGCGAGGTGAGCAGACGATAGCTCTCGCTGTAGAGCGGGATGGTGCGCACCTTGCCGATCGGCTCGTTCTCGATATAGGTCAGCCCTGCATCCACCTCGAGATTCTCGAGCAGCCCCAGCACCTCGGACGAGGTGGTGGACTGGATGCGGAAGCGCACCTCGGGATGCCTGGCGCGGAACGGCGTCGTCAGCGCGGCGACCATGCCGAGCACGGTCGGGATCGCGGCAATACGGATCTCGCCGGAGAGCTGATGCTTCAGCCCGTTGATCTCGTCACGCATCGCGCGCGCATCACCCACGATCCGCCGCGCCCAATCGAGCGCCCGCTCGCCTTCCGGCGTAAAACCCTGGAAGCGGGAGCCGCGCTGGACCAGCATGACGCCGAGGATCTCCTCGAGCTGCTTCAGCCCGGTCGACATTGTCGGCTGCGTCACACCGCACACCTCGGCGGCCCGGCCGAAATGCCGCTCCTTCGCCAGCGCCAGCAGCAGTTCAAGCTTATCGAGCAACCGTTCATCCCCTCGGATCGTGTGGTGGCATACAAGCTAGCATGGCCTTCCCCCTTCCAACACGCAAAAACCGCATGGCGGACGGCTCCAATCGCAATTTCAAATCGAGTGATTGCCATCGCAAATCGATCTGAATCCGCAATCGCAGCATGAGACAGCTTTATTGATCTTCGAACGATTCCAAATAGTTTGCGATCAGCAGACGCTCTGGTCGAGAACGAAGAATGACAACGGTTTACGAGCCTTGGGACGAAACGCGCGGGGCCGAGATTATCGCCGAACACAGCAAGCAGGAAGGCGCGACGCTGGTCATCCTGCACGCGCTCCAGGAGGCGTTCGGCTACGTGCCGGTGGCAGCCATTCCCATGGTGGCGCAAGCGCTCAATCTGTCCCGCGCCGAAGTGCATGGCGTGTTCACGTTCTACCATGATTTCCGCCACAAGCCGGCCGGCCGCCATGTGCTGAAACTCTGCCGCGCGGAGGCCTGTCAGGCGGCGGGCGGTGACGCGCTGGCTGCGCGTGCGGAGGCGAAGCTCGGCGTGTCGCTCGGCCACACCACCGCCGATGACCGCGTCACCCTGGAGCCGATCTACTGCCTCGGACTGTGCGCAACAGCGCCGTCCGCGATGCTCGACGGCCGGCTTATCGGCCGGCTCGACGAAAAGCGCATCGATGCTCTCGTTGCGCAGGTGCAGCGATGAGCATCCGTCTATATGTCTCTCGCGATGCGGGTGCGCTTGCGGTCGGCGCCGACGAGGTCGCGCTGGCACTGGAGCAGGCTGCAGCCAAGCGTGGCATTGCCGTCGAGATCGTCAGGACCGGCTCGCGCGGCCTGTACTGGCTCGAGCCGCTGGTCGAGGTCGCGACGCCGCAGGGCCGGATCGCGTTCGGCCCTGTGACCGAGACCGATGTGCCCTCCCTGCTCGACGCGCTCGCGAGCAATACGCAGCATCTGCTGCGGCTCGGGGCCACGGACGAGATCCCCTGGCTCAAGCGCCAGACCCGCCTCACCTTCGCGCGCTGCGGCGTGATCGACCCGCGCTCGCTCGACGACTACCGCACCCATGGCGGCTACAAGGGCCTCGAACGCGCGCTGTCGCTCGGCTCGGAAGCCATCCTCAATGAAGTGACGGCGTCCGGCCTGCGCGGCCGCGGCGGCGCCGGCTTCCCGACCGGCATCAAGTGGAAGACGGTCGCGCAGGCGAAAGCGGATCGCAAGTTCATCGTCTGCAACGCCGACGAAGGCGACAGCGGCACCTTCGCCGACCGCATGATCATGGAAGGCGATCCCTTCCTCGTCATCGAGGGCATGACGACCGCCGGCATCACCGTCGGCGCGACCAAGGGCTACATCTACATCCGCAGCGAATATCCGCACGCGGTCGAGGCGATGAACGCGGCCATCCAGGCTGCGAAGCGCGACGACTATCTCGGCGCGAACATCGGCGGCTCCACGCACAGCTTCGATCTCGAGGTCCGCGTCGGCGCCGGCGCTTACGTTTGCGGCGAAGAGACCTCGCTGCTGGAAAGCCTCGAAGGCCGCCGCGGCCTCGTGCGCGCAAAGCCGCCACTGCCCGCGCATCACGGCCTGTTCGGCAAGCCGACCGTCATCAACAACGTGCTGTCGTTCGCCGCAATCCCCTTCATCCTGGCCGAAGGCGCCAAGGCCTATGCCGATTTCGGCATGGGTCGCTCGCGCGGTACGATGCCGATTCAGCTCGCCGGCAACATCCGCCGCGGCGGGCTGTTCGAGACCGCGTTTGGCGTCACGCTCGGCGAGCTCGTCGACGACATCGGCGGCGGCACGTTCACGGGCCGTCCGATCCGCGCGGTGCAGGTCGGCGGCCCCTTGGGCGCCTACTTCCCGCGCGCGCTGTTCGACACGCCGTTCGACTACGAGGCCTTCGCCGCGCGCGACGGCCTGATCGGCCATGGCGGCATCGTCGTGTTCGACGACAGCGTCGACATGCGCAAGCAGGCGCGTTTCGCCATGGAATTCTGCGCCATCGAATCCTGCGGCAAGTGCACGCCGTGCCGGATCGGTTCGACCCGCGGCGTCGAGACCATCGAGAAGATCATCAACGGCGAACGCGTGAACGAAAATCTCGCACTCGTCGAAGACCTCTGCAACACCATGAAATTCGGCTCGCTCTGCGCGCTCGGCGGCTTCACGCCCTACCCCGTGCTCAGCGCATTGAAGCACTTCCGGGAGGATTTCGTCCCGGCCCCGACCACGCTTCAGGCCGCGGAATAGGAGAACGACAATGTCTCTGATCGAAGAAATCGACTTCGGTACGCCGCGCTCGAAATCGGAAACGATGGTGACGCTGACCATCGACGGCAACCAGGTCACGGTGCCCGAGGGCACCTCGATCATGCGGGCGGCGATGGACGCCGGCCATCAGATACCGAAACTCTGCGCGACCGACATGGTCGACGCATTCGGCTCGTGCAGGCTTTGCGTCGTCGAAATCGAGGGCCGCGCCGGCACGCCGGCCTCCTGTACCACGCCTGTCATGTCCGGCCTGATCGTGCACACCCAGAGCGAACGGCTCAAGAAGCTGCGCAAGGGCGTGATGGAGCTCTACATCTCCGACCATCCGCTCGACTGCCTCACCTGCGGTGCCAACGGCGATTGCGAGTTGCAGGACATGGCCGGCGCCGTGGGCCTGCGCGACGTGCGTTACGGCTATGAAGGCGAGAACCACGTCTTCGCCAAGACGCCTGGCAAGTCCAATGGCGAGATCAACGCCGCCTGGATGCCGAAGGACGATTCCAACCCGTACTTCACCTACGATCCCTCCAAGTGCATTGTCTGCTCGCGCTGCGTCCGCGCCTGCGAGGAGGTGCAAGGCACCTTCGCGCTCACGATCTCCGGCCGCGGCTTCGACAGCCGCGTCTCGCCCGGCATGAGCGAGAGCTTCCTCGGCTCCGAATGCGTCTCCTGCGGCGCCTGCGTGCAGGCCTGCCCGACCGCCACACTGACCGAGAAATCCGTGATCGAGATCGGCCAGCCCGAACACTCGGTCGTCACCACCTGCGCCTATTGCGGCGTCGGCTGCGCCTTCAAGGCTGAGATGCGCGGCGAGGAAGTCGTCCGCATGGTGCCGTACAAGGACGGCAAGGCCAATCGCGGCCATTC
The DNA here is from genome assembly GCF_055807615.1 of Bradyrhizobium sp. MV1.5. NCBI lineage: Bacteria > Pseudomonadati > Pseudomonadota > Alphaproteobacteria > Hyphomicrobiales > Nitrobacteraceae > Bradyrhizobium > Bradyrhizobium sp. MV1.5. Next base: position 180,280 of record NZ_JBVVPL010000005.1, read on the forward strand.
CTGCGTCAAGGGCCGCTTCGCCTGGGGCTACACCAACCACAGGGAACGCATCCTCAACCCGATGATCCGCGAGCGGATCGAGGATCCCTGGCGCGAAGTGTCATGGGACGAGGCATTCTCGTTTGCCGCCGACAGGATGCGCGGCATCCAGAAGAAATACGGCCGCGATGCCATCGGTGGCATCACGTCGTCCCGCTGCACCAATGAAGAGACCTATCTGGTGCAGAAGCTGATCCGCGCCGGCTTCGGCAACAACAATGTCGACACCTGCGCGCGCGTCTGCCACTCCCCGACCGGCTATGGCCTCTCGACCACGTTCGGTACCTCTGCCGGCACGCAGGATTTCGACTCGGTCGAGCACACCGACGTCGTCGTCATCATCGGTGCCAACCCCGCTTCGGCCCACCCGGTGTTCGCCTCCCGCCTGAAGAAGCGGCTGCGCCAAGGCGCCAAGCTGATCGTGATCGATCCGCGCCGCACCGAGATGGTCGAATCGCCGCATGTGAAGGCGCTCCACCTGCCGCTGATGCCCGGCACCAACGTCGCGGTCATGACGGCACTGGCGCATGTGATCGTCACCGAAGGCCTTGCCAACGAAGCTTTCGTACGCGAGCGCTGCGACTGGAGCGAATTCGAGGAATGGGCGGCGTTCGTCGCCCAACCAAACAACAGCCCGGAATCCACCGCCATCCTCACCGGCGTCGATCCGAACGATCTGCGCGAAGCAGCGCGCGTCTACGCCACCGGCGGCAACGGCGCGATCTATTATGGTCTCGGCGTCACCGAGCACAGCCAGGGCTCGACCACCGTGATCGCGATCGCCAACCTCGCGATGGCCACGGGCAATATCGGTCGTCCCGGTGTCGGCGTGAACCCGCTACGCGGCCAGAACAACGTGCAGGGCTCCTGCGACATGGGCTCGTTCCCGCACGAGCTCCCCGGCTACCGCCACATCTCGGGCGATGCCGTGCGGGACCAGTTCGAGGCGCTGTGGAACGTCAAGCTCAACCCCGAGCCGGGCCTGCGCATTCCCAACATGTTCGACGCCGCGGTGGACGGCACGTTCATGGGGATCTACGTGCAGGGCGAGGACATCCTGCAATCCGATCCCAACACCAAGCATGTGGTAGCAGCACTAGCGGCGATGGAATGCGTCATCGTCCACGACCTCTTCCTGAACGAGACCGCGAACTACGCCCATGTGTTCCTGCCGGGCTCCAGCTTCCTCGAGAAGGACGGCACCTTCACCAACGCCGAGCGCCGCATCCAGCGCGTCCGCAAGTTGATGACGCCGAAGAACGGCCTCGCCGACTGGGAAGTCACCATCGGCCTCGCCAGGGCCATGGGCTTCGAGATGACTTACAGCCATCCTTCCGAGATCATGGACGAGATCGCGGCGCTGACCCCGACCTTCGCCGGCGTCTCCTATGCCAAGCTCGACGAGCTCGGCTCGGTGCAGTGGCCCTGCAACGACAAGGCGCCCGAGGGCACGCCGGTGATGCATATCGACGGCTTCGTCCGCGGCAAGGGCAAGTTCGTCGTCACCGAATATGTCGCGACCGACGAACGCACCGGCCCGCGCTATCCGCTGCTGCTCACCACAGGCCGCATCCTCAGCCAGTACAATGTCGGCGCACAGACCCGGCGCACCGAGAACGTGGTCTGGCATGCCGAGGATCGGCTGGAGATCCATCCGCACGATGCCGAACAGCGCGGCGTGCGCGATGGGGACTGGGTGCGGCTGAAGAGCCGCGCCGGCGAGACCACGCTGCGTGCGGAGATCACCGATCGCGTCGCGCCGGGCGTCGTCTACACCACCTTCCACCATCCGGACACCCAGGCCAACGTCATCACGACCGACTATTCGGACTGGGCGACCAACTGCCCCGAATACAAGGTCACGGCGGTGCAGATATCGCCGTCGAACGGCCCGTCCGACTGGCAGAAGGCCTACGGCGCGCAGGCGCGGCATTCCCGCCGCATCGCGCCGGCCGAGGCTGCGGAGTAGCGGCATGCACGTGCCGGTCCAGGCCATCGACCGCGAGATCTGGCGCGACGGTGCCGCGTCTGAAGGAGCGCGGCTGATTCCGGAGGAGACGCCGCTGGCACTGACCTACAATGGCGGCACCTACGCCGTCATGATGGGGACGCCGCAGAACCTCGAGGATTTTGCCGTCGGCTTCAGCCTGGACGAAGGCATCATCAAATCCGTCGATGACATCAAGTCGCTCGAAATGGTCCGCCTCGACGACGGCATCGAGCTGCGCATGTGGCTGGCTTCGGAAGATGCCGCGCGCATCGGCGAGCGCCGCCGCCACATCGCCGGCCCGACCGGCTGCGGCATTTGCGGCATCGACTCGATTGCCGAAGCCGTGCGGCCTGCGGCCATCGTGCCGCAGGGACAGACGTTTGCGCCCGAGCAGATCATGGCGGCGATGCAGACCATCGCACCACTGCAATCGATCAATCTGCAAACCCGCGCCGTTCACGCGGCCGCGTTCTGGTCGCCTGCCGGCGGTATCGTTGCGCTGCGTGAGGATGTCGGTCGCCACAACGCGCTCGACAAGCTCGCCGGTTCGCTGGCGCGCAGCCGCACGGCTGCAAGCGGCGGCATCGTGCTGCTGACGAGCCGCGTCTCGGTCGAGATGGTGCAGAAGACCGCCGCCATCGGCGCGCCGGTGATGGTGGCCGTCTCTGCGCCGACCGCGCTCGCGGTGCGCACCGCGGAGGCCGCCGGCATCACGCTGATTGCCATTGCCCGCCAGGACGGGTTCGAAGTGTTTTCGCATGGCGGCCGGGTTGTCGCCCGTCATGCCACGGAGGTTCTCGATGTCGCCTGACCGCCTGATCTACATGGCCAACCAGATCGGCACGTTCTTCCGGAGCCAGGGCCACGACAAGGCCGTGCAGGGGATCGCCGACCACATCAAGAAGTTCTGGGATCCGCGGATGAAGCGCGCGATCTTCGCCCATCTCGATGCCGGCGGCGCGGGCCTGGAGCCGAACGTGCGGGACGCGCTCACCTCGCTGCAGCAGGCGACGTCCCTTCCAGCAGCGCCCTGAAGACACGGCGCACCTCGCTCTGCGTCTCCTTCACGCGCGCCTCCAGCGAGGAGAAATGCGGCGCATCGCCGGCGCGTGCCATCACGCGCAGGAGGTCGGTGCCGGCGGTCTCCGGCTTGAACCGGTCGTTGACGCAGAGCCGCAGGATCTGCGTCAGATCGTGATACAGCCGCGCCGCGGCCCGCAATATCTCGGTCTCCGATTGCGCGAGCACGCCGAGCCTGCATGCATTTTCCAGCACCTGCATGCTGGCGACGTCGAGAATCTCCGGCTTCTCGTGCGCATGCACGAGCTGAAGATATTGCGCGATGAAATCGATGTCGACCATGCCGCCGGCGGCATATTTGAGATCCCAGCAATCGGCCTCGCCCTTCTCCTGGGCGATCGCACGCCGCATGTCGGCGACGTCGTTGGCGGTGATTGCGGGATCGCGGCGACGGGTCAGGACATCGCGGATGACGCGCTCGATCCGTTCCCGGAATTCGGGCGAAGCCGACACGACGCGCGCACGGGTCAGCGCCATGTGCTCCCAGGTCCAGGCCTCGTTGGCTTGGTAGTCCGCGAACGAGACGAGGCTCGAGGCCACAGGGCCGGCGCGCCCCGAGGGGCGCAGCCGCATGTCGATCTCGTAAAGCACCCCGTAATTGGTGCGCGTCGTGAACGCGCTGATCAGGCGCTGGGTGAAGCGGGCGAAGTAATGCGCACCTTGCAATGACTTCGCACCGTCGGAGTCCGGATTGTCGCTGTCGAAATCGTAAAGCAGGATCAGGTCGAGATCGGACGACGCTGTCATCTCGCGGCTACCGAGCCGGCCCATCGCGATGATCGCGGTCTCCTGCCCCTTGATCCGGCCATGCTGGGCGGCGAAGCGATCGGCGACGAGGCCATGCACGGTATGCACGATGCCCTCGGCGACGTCGGCAAAGGCCGTGCTCGCTTGCTGTGCCGAGACCGTGCCTGAGAGAATGCGCGTTCCGATCAGGAACAGGCTCTCCTGTCCGAACAGGCGCAGGCGGTCGAGGAACTCTTCGTAAGAGCCGGCATCCTGCACCGTGCTCGCGAGCCGCCCCGACAATTCCTGCCTGTCGGGCATAGCGCCGAAGAAGCGCGGATCAATCAGGCCGTCCATGAGTTGCGGCTGCCGCGCCAGCATCTCGCCGAGCCGGGGCGCCGCGCCCAGCACCAGGGCGACCAGCGCAACGAGATCGCGGTTCTGCCCGAGCAGCGTGATCAGTCGACCGCCCCGCTGAAGCGCCCCAAGGAAATGGTCGAACGCCACGACGGCCCGATCCGGCTCCTCGGCATGAGCGAGACCGTCGATCAGGGCCGGCACGAATTCGATGAAGGCATTGCGCGTCGCCTCATTGCGGAACACGCGGTAGTCGCCGGTGATCCAGTCACGCACGGTCTGCGCGACGGCGGCGGGCTTCTTGAAACCGAGCGTCGCCAGGTACTGAAGCAGCCGCGGATCGTCGGGACCCGCACTGTAGTCGAGCGCCGGCAGCTTGGCCGTGCCGGTCGGATCGTCGCCCTCGAACAGTTTTTCGTAGTGGCCCTGGACGATCTCGAGCTGGCGCAAGAGGTGGCGGGCAAAGGCCTCGCGATCCGGATAGCCGAAGAACCAGGCGAAACGCTCGACCGCCTCCTTGTCCTCGGGCAGCGTGTGGGTCTGCTCGTCTGCGATCATCTGGAGGCGATGCTCGACCCGACGCAGGAATTGGTACGCCGTGGTCAGCTCGTCGCGCGCCGCAAACGTGATCCAATTGCTGGAAGCGAGCACGCCAAGCGCGGCGAGCGTCGGCCGCACGCGCAGCTCAGGATGGCGGCCACCGGCGATCAATTGCTGGGTCTGGGCGAAGAACTCGATCTCGCGGATTCCGCCGCGCCCGACCTTCACGTTGTGCCCTTCGACAGCAACCTCGCTCTGGCCGCGATAGGTCTGCATCTGCCGCTTCATGTCGTGAACGTCGGCAAGCGCGGCAAAGTCGAGATGCTTGCGCCAGACGAAGGGCGCGATTTCCGCGAGCAGCGCCTCGCCCGCCCTGGGATCGCCGGCGCAGGCGCGCGCCTTGATCATCGCGGCGCGCTCCCAGGTACGCCCTTCCCGCTCGTAATAGTTCAGCGCGGCATCACGCGAAATCGCCACCTGCGTCGAAGATGGATCGGGACGCAGGCGCAGATCGACGCGGAAGACGTAGCCGTCATAGGTGCGCTGCTGGAGAATGCGTGCCATCCCCTGCGTTACCCTCACGAAGAATGGCTGGGGTTCGATATCCGCGGCCAGCGTCGTATTGTCGGGATCGAAGAACACGATGAGATCGATGTCGCTGGAATAGTTCAGCTCGCCTGCGCCCATTTTGCCCATCGCAAGCACGATCAGCCCGCAGCCCTCCTCCGGCGCCTCGGGATTGGGCGGCAAGAGCTTGCCCCGTGCGGCTTCCTGCCGCAGGAGGTACTGAAGCGCCGCCCGCACCGAGGACACCGCGACATCGGTGAGCGCTGCGGTCACCCGCATCACCGGCCAGACCCCGCCGATGTCGCACAGTGCGATCAGGAGCGCGGCCGCCGCCTTCATGCGGCGAAGCAGCCGCATCACCTCGGCTTCGTCGGATGCCGCGAGCACGGCGCCGTTCGCCTCCGCGATCAGCGTGGCGAGATGCGCATCCGGATCGCATTCCAGCAGTCGGATCAGGCGCTGCGAATCAGCCCGCACCAGTTCGAACAGATAAGGCGAGAATTCCGCGATGCCGGCCAGTGTGTCCCGCGCGAAGGGATGAGCCAGCAGAGCTTCAAGACGGGCAGATTGCGCGGGCTCGAGCTCGGCCAGCCAGCTTTCAAAACGTCCTTGGTCGGTGACGGAAGCGGCAATATGGGGAGCCTCCGCGAAGCGTGCGGCAAGTCTCTCACCATGCTTGTCCGCGTTTCCCGGCGCGGAGTTGTTCATGCCACCTTCTGTGGCACATCCGGTATTGGAGGAGCAACCCTGTCGCCCGCGCGCGCCGGTAGCACCAGGGTGGCGACGAGGCCCGGATGGGCATCGCCCAGCCGCAATTCGCCGCCATGCAGCGTTGCAACCGCAGAAGCAAGACTGAGGCCGAGGCCGGAGCCCGGCAGCGTGCGGCTGGCTTCAAGCCGCACGAATCGCTCGACAGCATGCTTGCGGTCGGCCTCGGGTATACCGGGGCCGCGATCGGTGACGCTGAGCAGCACCTGATCGCCCTCGCGTTTCGCCTCGATCGTGATCTGCCTTGAATCCAGGCTGACCACGGTTCCACCCGTTAGCGCGACCGGCTTGCCGTATTTGATCGCATTCTCGACCAGATTGGCGAGCGCCTGGCTGATCAGTTCGCGGTTGGCGTGCACCGGCGTCGGATCGGCCTTGACCTTCAGCGTCATGCCGTCGTCTTCAGCCAGCGGCTCGTAGAGCTCGTGGATGCCATGTGCGACATCGGCCGCGTCGAAATCGTTCATGTTGCCACGCGCCTGACCGGACTCGGCGCGCGCGATCATCAGCAGCGCGTTGAATGTACGGATCAGGCCGTCGGATTCCTCGATGGTCCGCTCCAGCGCGGCGCGGTAATCGGCCTCGCTGCCTGATTTCGCCAGCGCCTCCTCGGCGCGGTTGCGCAAGCGTGTCAGCGGCGTCTTGAGATCGTGGGCGATGTTGTCGGAGACCTCCTTCAGCCCCGCCATCAGCGCCTCGATGCGCTCCAGCATCGCATTGAGGTTTTCAGCGAGGCGGTCCAGCTCGTCACCGCTGCGTCCTACCGGCAGACGCTCGCTGAGATCGCCTATCATGATGCGATGGGCCGTCCCGGACATGGCGTCGATGCGCCTGAGCACCCTGCGCGCGACGAAGATCCCGCCGCCCAGGCCAAGCACCACGACGATCAGCACCGACCATTGCGCGGCCTTGGCAACGATGCCGAACAGGCGCCGCCGCTCGGCGAGATCGCGGCCGATCAGAAGCCGGAAGCCATTCTCGAGCTCGGTGACGCGCACCAGGGCGCGATGGTCGCGCTCGTCCGCATCCTCGATGCGCCGATACGCCGTCTCCGACCAGCCGCGCGTCGCCATCACGCCGGGCGCCAGCGAGCCGACATTGCCGGCGATCGCCTGCCCGGTCGGCGTGGTCACGAGATAGAGGTTGGCGCCCGGCCGCAGCGCGCGGTACTCGATCGCGAGCACGAGACTCCGCAAGCCGCGGCGGTCGTAGATCTCGTTGATTTCCGACGTCTCGGCATTGACCGTCTGCGTGATTTCCTCGGTGATCAGCCGCCGCGTATTCCAGGCGAAATAGGCCAGCAGCGAGGCCGCGAACATCGCGAACAACAGCAAATAGACCAGCGTCAGCCGGAATGCCGTGGTGCGGACGAGTTTACCGAATGCCGTCACGGATCATGTATCCCGCGCCGCGGATCGTGTGCAGCAGCGGCCGCTCAAAACCCTTGTCGATCTTGGAGCGCAGCCGCGAAATGTGCACGTCGATGACGTTGGTCTGCGGATCGAAATGATAGTCCCAGACATTCTCCAGCAGCATGGTGCGGGTCACCACCTGGCCCGCATGCTTCATCAAATATTCGAGCAGGCGGAATTCGCGCGGCTGCAGCGTCAGCTCGTCCTTGCCGCGAGCGACGCGGTGGGAGAGTCGGTCGAGCTCGAGATCGCCGACGCGGTACAGCGTGTCCTCGGCCGGACCGCCGCGGCGACGTGACAGCACCTCGACCCGGGCCAACAGCTCGGCGAAGGAATAGGGTTTCGGCAGATAGTCGTCGCCGCCGGCGCGCAGGCCCTTGATGCGGTCGTCGACCTGGCCGAGCGCGGAGAGAATCAGCACCGGCGTCGAATCGTCCTTCTCGCGGAGCGCGCCGATCACCGACAGGCCGTCGCGCTTAGGCAGCATGCGGTCGACCACCAGCACGTCGTAATCGCCGTTCTCGGCCATGGCGAGGCCTTCCTCGCCGTCGGCGGCGTGGTCGGCAATGTGCCCGACCTCGCGAAACGCCTTCACGAGGTAGTCGGCGGATTCGCGGTCGTCTTCGATGATGAGGAGGCGCATCGTGCGTTCGGCAACGGTCAAGGGAGTGAACCTTCTCTAAACATGGCGCGAGCGGCAATCGCATGCAAGCCGAGTGAGAGACTCTGGCATCGAGAAAAAAGGCGGGCGGTGAAGCTGGGGGGACTTCACCGCCCTAGGCCTTCCGACGGAGGGGGGCGTATTCCACCGGAAGGTAGACAGGGGAAGCAAACGTTGCGCTGCTCCCCCGAAGGGCGCCATCGGCGGGGGCGACTGATGCCGGCGACACCCTTCATCTCGGAGGCCTCCTCAGGCCGAGCCCTTGGTTAGCCCTTCGTTAGCCCTTCGTTAGCCCTTGGCGATGGGCACGGCGACGAAGCGCGACTGGCCGCCGCTCTTCACCCGCATCAGGACGCTGTTCTTGTTGTCGGTCCGCGCCGTGTTGATGGCGTCGCGGACTTCGCCGGCGGTGCTCACGCTCTTGCCGCCGACTTCGAGAATCACGTCACCTTCCTTGAAGCCGCGTTCGGCTGCGGCGCTCTTCGGATCGACCTCGGTGACCACGACGCCTTCCTTGCCGGCGCCGGCCACGGAATCGGCGGGCGCGACGGTCATGCCGAGCTTAGGCACATCGGTGCCGCGGCTCGCGCCCTTGCCGCTGTCCTTGTCGAGGTCGGCCTTGGCCTCGATCGTGTTCGGCAGCTGGCCGAGGGTGAGGTTCACGACCTTGTCCTGGCCCTTGTGCAGCACGTTGAGCTTCACGGTCGCGCCGGGCGCCAGGCCGCCAATGGTACGGGCGAGCTCGCGGGCGTCCTTGACCGCTTCGCCGTTGACCGACGTGATCACGTCACCGGACTCGATGCCGGCCTTCGCCGCCGGACCATTCGCCTGCGGCTCGGCAACCAGCGCGCCTTCGGCCTTCTTCATGCCGAGGCTGTCGGCGATGTCCGATGTCACCGGCTGAATCTGCACGCCAATCCAGCCGCGGCTGACCGAGCCCTTGTCCTTGAGCTGCGCCACCACGCTCTTCACGGTGCTGGCGGGGATCGAGAACGCGATGCCGACGCTGCCGCCGGAAGGCGAGTAGATCGCGGTGTTGACGCCCATCACCTCACCGTTGGTGTCGAAGGCCGGACCGCCGGAATTGCCCTTGTTCACGGGCGCGTCGATCTGGATGAAATCGTCGTAGGGGCCGTTGCCGATGTCGCGGCCGCTGGCCGAAACGATGCCGGCAGTCACGGTGCCGCCGAGGCCGAACGGGTTGCCGACCGCGAGCACCCAGTCGCCGATCCGCGGCTTGCCGTCGGCAAGCTTCGCGAACGGGAAGCTCGAGCTGCCCTCGACCTTGATCAAGGCGAGGTCGGTGCGCTGGTCGGTGCCGATCACCTTGGCGGTGTAGGTCTTGCCGTCGTCGGTCGTGACCTCGACCTTGTCGGCGCCGTCGACCACGTGGTTGTTGGTCACGGCAAAGCCATCAGCCGAGATGAAGAAGCCGGAGCCCTGGCCCTGCACGACACGGCCTCGACCGCCACCACCCTTCAGGCCCGGGATGCCATCCGGACCGCCGAAGCGGCGGAAGAACCGCTCCATCGGCGAGCCCGGCTGGAACGGCGACTGCGCGTCATCGCCGTCATCATTGCTCGCGGTCTTTTCCTTGATGTTGACCTTCACCGAGATCACCGACGGTTTCACGCGCTCGACGATGTCGGCGAAACCAATCGGGCGTTCAACCTTGCGGACCTCGTTGTTGACCTGTGCGTGCGCCGGGCTCGAGAACAGGTCGGCCGGCGAGGTCGACGTGCCGAAGCCGTAGACGGCGGCACCGAGGCCGGCGACGACCGAGGCCATCAGCGCGAACTTGCGGGCCGAGAAAATCGACCGGCGGGGCTGCCGGTAGGACGGAAGGTTCGAGAGGTCGGAACGGTCGGTCATGCAGAGATCTCCAGGGCCTTGAAATCCATTTGGTACCTGACGGCGGCACCTTACGAACCTGAAGATGGGGGCTGCCGCCTTACCGTGGGCTGGCGGCGGGGTTAAACTTTTGTAATGAAGGGGAATGCGGATGCGGCAGTTTATCGCAGAGAGAAAGTCTTTGTCTTACAGGAACTTAATCGAGTTCCGGTGGCGGCGCGGAAGCGCCTTTTTCAGGGCTCTCAGCTCGCTCTCACACTGACGATGAATTCGTCGACCTCGCGCTTCAAAGTCTCGGCCTGCTGCGACAGGTCGACCGCGGAATCGCGCGCCTCGGCGGCCATTCGGCCGGTCTCGGCGGACGTCGAGGTGATCTGGACGATGTGATTGGAGACGTCGAGCGTACCGCGCGCGGCGTCCTTGGCACTGCGCGTGATCTCCTGCGTGGCGGTGCGCTGCTGGGCGGTGTCGATCTCGATGCCGGACATGATGGACGAGATCTCCGACAACGTCTGCGAGACGCCGTCGATCGCGCCGCGCGTCTGTGCGGTGATGCCCTGGATGCTGGCGACGTGGGACGTGATCTCCTCCGTCGCCTTGCTGGTCTGGTGCGCCAGATTCTTCACCTCGGAGGCGACCACGGCAAATCCCTTGCCGGCCTCGCCAGCCCGCGCCGCCTCGATGGTGGCGTTGAGCGCGAGCAAATTGGTCTGCGACGCGATCGCCTGCACGAGCTGCACGACCTCGCCGATCTTGTCGGCCGCGTCCGACAGCGTGTGGATGGTGTCGCGGCTCTTCTCGACCTGCGTCGCCGCGCCCTCGGCACGCTGGGTCGCGTCCGTGACGCGACGGCTGATCGTGCCGATCGAATTCGTCATCTCCTCCGCCGAGCCCGCGACGGTCTGCACGCTGCCGCTGGCCTGGCTCGCTGCGCTTGCCACGGCGTTGGCCTTGGTGGTGGTATCGTTGGCCGTCCGCGACAACGTCTGGGCGTTGCTCTCGAGATGCACGGCCGACGACGCCACGCTGTCGACGACACTGGCGACGAGATCGTTGAAGCGCCTGATCCGCGCGTCCAGGAATTTCGATCGCTCGGCCTGATGCTGCGCCTCGTGGAGCTGCAGCTCGGCGAGGCGGCGCCGCTCCACACCATTGGTCTTGAACACCTCCAAAGCGCCAGCGAGCAGGCCGATCTCGTTGGTGCCGCCGAGACCCGGAACCGGAGTCTCGAACCTTTGGTCGGCGACCTCGCGCATAGCATGAACGATCGCCGCCAGCGGATTGAGGATGCCGTTGCGCACGGCAAACCAGGTGATGAGGCAGATCGCGATGGCTACAACGGCGATCACGCCGCAAGCGACGAGAAAATAGGAGAACGCGGTCTGCGCCTGCTGGTAGATCTGCATCGCGTGGTCGTGCGCGGGGCCACTCAGCGCGGCGAAGTCCGACGAAAGGCTGGTGATCTCGTTGTTGAGATAGAGCACCGCGACGAAGCCGGTGCCGCCTCCGATGCCCAGCAGGAACAATAATGCAGCGACGACGGCGCCGACCAGGAAGCGGATCGTCAGATTGCTGTTCGCGAACATAATTGAGGACTCAAAGCCTGGAATCGAATTTCGCGACAAGCTTTCAGACAAAGGTCAACAGAGCATGAAACATGCTGTGGCAAGGAGCTACGTATCATTGCGTAACCAGAACAATTTGAAGTGGCCAAGGTTTGAAACAACTAAGGTTTGAAACAGCTAAGGCTGGAAGCAGCTTAAGATTTGGCTTCATCCGCCATCAATGCGGCGAGCCGCGCTTCCTCGTCGGGCGTGAGCGGCGGAGCCGGTACGTCTGCACCATTTCGCGAGCGCCGGCGGATTTGCAGCCATAGCGCCAGGCCGCCGCCAATCAGCAGCAGCGGCGCGAGCAGCCACAACAGCATGTTCTGGCGCTCGAAGCGTGGCTTGAGCAGCACGAACTCGCCGTAGCGCGCGACCAGGAAATCGAGCACTTGCGAATTGCTGTCGCCGGCCGCGATGCGCTCGCGCACCAGGAGCCGCAAATCGCGCGCCAGTGGCGCATCGGAATCGTCGATCGACTGGTTCTGGCAGACCATGCAGCGCAGCTCGCGCGACAAGTCGCGTGCGCGCGACTCCTTCACCGGATCCGACATGATCTCGTCGGGCTGCACGGCATGCGCCGCAGGCAAGGCCAGCAGCAGCAGCGCGACGAACGCGGCCATCATTCGACGCATTGGATCACTCCGCCGGCTGCAGGCGCTGCTTGGCCCGCGCCGGTTTCGGCGCGCCCACCCGGAGGCGCCGGTCCGACAGCGACAGCACGCCGCCGAATGCCATCAGCACCGGTCCCCACCAGATCAGCAGCACCAGCGGCTTGTGATAGATGCGCACGGCGATGGCACCCTCGCCGGTGGCGTCCCCGAGAGAGATGTAGAGCTGGCTTGCGCCGCGCGTCAGCAGCGCGGCCTCGGTGGTCGAGGAGCCGCGGGTGGTGAAGCTGCGCTTGGACGGCGTCATCACGCTGAGCTTCTCGCCGTCCTGGCTGACATTGAATTCGGCGATCATCTCGCGGAAGTTCGGGCCTTGGCGCTGAAACAAACCATCGAGCTTCACGTCGTAACCGGCAACATGGGCGACGTCGTTCTGTTTCATGGTCGCGATATATTCGCTGTTCCAGGTGGTCTCGCAGACGATCCCGATCAGCGCGATGCCGAGGCCGGCATGCGCAAACGCGGAGCCCCAGGCCGAGCGCGGCAGGCCGCGGGCCCGGTGCAGCGCCGTTGCGAACGGTAGCCGCACGAGGCCGGTGCGCTCGACGATGTCAGTGACGGCACCGGCGATCACGAAGATGCCAAGCCCGATCGCGAGCGGCGCCAGCGCGCTGCCACCGCGCGCCCAGCCCCAGACCAGAGCGGCGACAACAAGCCCGGCGACGCCAGCCGCCAGCAGGCGTTGCGTCACGCCGAGCAGATCGCCGCGCTTCCATGCCAGTAACGGCCCGAACGGCACGACGAGCAGCAGCAGCGTGAACAGCGGAGCGAAGGTGAGGTTGTAGAAGGGAGCACCGACCGACATCTTGAAATCGACAAGCATTTCCATCGCCAATGGATAGAGTGTGCCGAACAGCACCACCGCGCAGGCGACCGTGAGCAGCAAATTGTTCAGCACCAGCGCGCCCTCGCGCGAGATCGGCGCAAACAGGCCGCCCTGCTTCAACGACGTCGCGCGCCCCGCGAACAGCGACAGGCTGCCCCCGATGAACAGACAGAGAATCAGGAGAATGAACACGCCGCGGGTTGGATCGGTCGCGAAGGCATGCACCGAGGTGATGACCCCCGAGCGCACCAGGAAGGTGCCGAGCAGCGACAGCGAGAAGGTCAGGATCGACAAGAGGATGGTCCAGACCTTCAGCGCGTTGCGCTTCTCCATCACCAGAGCGGAATGCAGCAGCGCGGTGCCGGCAAGCCACGGCATCAGCGAAGCGTTCTCGACCGGGTCCCAGAACCACCAGCCGCCCCAACCCAGTTCGTAATAGGCCCAGTACGAGCCCATGGCGATACCGAGCGTCAGGAAGATCCAGGCGACCAGCGTCCACGGCCGCACCCAACGCGCCCAGGCGGCGTCGATCCGCCCCTCCAGCAGCGCCGCGATCGCGAAGGAGAACGAGATCGAGAAGCCGACATAGCCGAGATAGAGCATTGGCGGATGCACGGCGAGACCGATGTCCTGAAGCACCGGATTGAGATCGCGTCCCTCGATCGGCGGGTTGGCGATGCGCAGGAACGGGTTGGAGGTCACCAGGATGAAGAGATAGAAGGCGCTGGCGATCCACGCCTGGACGGCCAGCACATGCGCGCGCAGCGACAGCGGCAGATTGTTGCCGAAGGCCGCGACCAATCCGCCGAAAAGCGCGAGGATCGACACCCACAACAGCATCGAGCCTTCATGGTTTCCCCACACGCCGGTGATCTTGTAGAGCAGCGGCTTCATGGAGTGGGAATTCTCGTAGACGTTGACGACGGAGAAGTCCGAGTCCACGTGCAGCATCACAAGCGCGATGAACGACGCACCGACGAACAGGAGCTGCGCCAGCGCAGTGGAGCGTGCCACATTCATCAGCGCGTCATCGCGCAGCCGCGCGCCGATCAGGGGCACGATGGACTGGATCAGTGCCAGTCCGAGCGCCAGCACCAGCGCGTAATGTCCTGACTCTGCGATCACCGAACTGCTCCCTGCGGATTGCCCTGCGCGGTCGTGGCCGCGGGCTTGACGCTATCGGAAGCCTTGGCGCCGTAGTCATCCTTCCAGTGCCCCTGCTTCTTCAGGGCGTCGGCAACGTCCTTGGGCATGTAGGTTTCGTCGTGCTTGGCGAGCACGGTGTCGGCCTTGAACACGCCATCGGCGTTGAGCGCGCCTTCGGCGACGACGCCCTGCCCTTCCCGGAACAGATCAGGCAAAATGCCCTTGAAGGCGACCGGAAGCTTTGCGCCGCCGTCGGCGACCTCGAAGGTCACCGCGAGATTGTCGCCGCGCCGGAGCGAGCCGGGCTGCACCAGGCCGCCGAGGCGAAACCGCTTGCCGGGCGCAACGTGCTTCTCGGCGACCATGGTCGGCGTCGAGAAGAACACGATGGAGTCGCGCAGCGCGTTGAGCACCAGCGCGGCCGCGAGCGCGAGCACGGCGAGCGAGCCGCCGATGATGGTCATACGTCGCTGCTTGCGCGTCATGGCGTATCCATTCCCTGCCCGTCTCGTCCTGACATCATCATCCGTCGAGCCCGAGTGTCTTGAGGCCTTCATCGAGCTGGCGCAGCCGCGCTGCGTCGTTGGCAACCGCCTGGCGGGCATCGGTCGATGCCCCCACCGCCTTGTCGCGATCACCCATCACGAGATAGGCGCGCACCAGGCGCAGCCAACCCTCGACGTCGTCGCCGTTCTGCTTGAGGCGCGTGGCGAGCCGTTCGACCATACCGCGAACCATCGCGTTGCGATCGCCCTCTTTCATGTCCTTGGAAGCTGCGAGGGTCTCATCCGACAGCGCCGGCATCGTCACGCCACCACCACCGACGCGCGCGAGCGAGGTCTGCACGAGAGGGCGCCACGGCGCATCCGCCGGCGCTTTCGCCAGCAGCGCGCGCCAGATATTGGCGGCATCGTCCTTGCGGCCGTCCTGCTCGGCGGCGAGACCGAGGAAGTAGTTCGCTTTCGGATCATCGGCGCTGAGCGCGCGCGCGCGCTCGAACTCGGTCTTGGCTTCGGCGGTCACGACGCCACCGGCGGCGGCCGAGATCGCTTCGCCGAGATCGGACCGGCGCTCCGCGCTCTCGCCATTGTAGGCGAGCGAGTTGCGATAGGCGCGCACGGCGTCGTCGAAGCGACCAAGCCGCTCCAGCACGGGCGCGATCACGTTCCAGCCGCGCCCGTCGGTCGGATTCTTTTCCAGATGTTGCTCGACCTGTACGACCAGATTCTCGAGCGACTGCGCCATGCCGGACCCGGATCCGCGCTCCCGCTGCGCCAGCGGAAAGTCCTGAAGCCTGGGCGAGCCGAGCGGCACATAGACGCCGATCGCAACCAGCGGCAAACCGGCAAGCGCAAGCACGGCCGCCGCGCGGCGCCATTTGAGGCTGGATTTCGGTGCGATTGCGGGCTCGCTGCCGGCCGCGGCGAGCAGCCTGCGACTGACCTCGACGCGCGCGGCCTCGGCTTCGGGCGCCGCGATTAGCCCTGCGGCAAGATCACGCTCGATCTCGGCGAGTTGGTCCTTGTAGACCGCGACCTCGCTGCCCTGGTTATGGGCGCGTCCGCTACGGCCGAGCGGCAAAAGCACGGCGAAGATCGCCGCGACCGTCATCAGCGCGAACACGAACCATAGCATCATCTGGCAAGCTTCCGGCAGCGCGCAAGCCGCGCCCACAGGTCGCTTTACACCACGGCCGGACGATGCGGCAATTGACAATTGTCAATTCGGCGCGACCGCGCACAGTCCCGAAATGGTGAAAATCCAACGGCTTAGCCTATCTCGAAGTCCGCGCTTTGAGCGGCGTCCTCGCCATGCCCGTTGAAGGCCTTCAGGAAGTATGTTCCCGGCTCGATAGCGTCGGGCAATCTGATGCGCAACGCCCCGACGGGAACGGGCGATGCAACCCTGGTGACGGTCTCAGGAAGCTGCCGACCGCTTGCCTTCTCGACCAGCACCACCTTCGCGCCGACCATCAGCCTTTGATATTTGGCAACGACGACGCGATTCTCGATTTCGATGGAACTGATAACGGATTTCATGCGCCCACAGATAGAAATATCAAAAAGTTGCACGGCGACCGTAGGGCCAGCCACCGACACCGTCAACCTGAAATTGTGACTACTGAAATATGCGCCTTGAGTCAGCTCGCGCGCGACGATTTGCGCTCGCCCGTGGCCGCATTCTCCGCGGCGCGGCTCATCAGCGAGGCATAATCATCGCCGAACAGCACCTGGCAGAAGCGGATCGCGGCCTGCACCTGCTGCTGCCGATAGGTGCGGACCTTGTGATCGGCGCCGCGCAGCGACTGCACGAGCTGCTCGGTCGAACGCTCGACATATTGCTGGAGGTCGGAATAGGTGCGCAGTGTCACCTCATTGATCGCAAGCTCGCTCGCATAATTGCGGCAGGTCGCGACGAAATCGATCAGCGCGACGGTTTCCTCGACCTCGGTGCTGTCGATCCGCGCGCCCGGCGGAATGTCCTTCTCGGCGCGCTGGCGCAGGATGCGGCGGACGCGGCCGGGAACACTGTCGATCTCGGATTGCAGCGCGTTGGAGATGTCGGCCCGGATCGAGGTCAACTGCTTGCCCCAGGCGGAATCGTTGCGCAGGTCGAGCTCGGTACGCAGGCCTCGGACGCCGTCGTGCAGCGTCTTGAGATTGTCGGCGACATTGTCGAAATGGCCGCGCTTGATGTCCATGCGCAGGATGGCGGCCACGCAGGACAGATCATGCAGCGCCATCGTGACGGCGACGCCATAGGGCGTTGCCGCCACACGGATCTCATCGTCGGACGCGGCAATCTTGATGGCGAGGCGGATGATCTGCCACGGCGCGGTCATCCGCTGCACGACGATCGAGAGCGCGAAGGGCAGCATTTGCGGCGTTTGGAGGACGGGAATGTTGAGCGCTGCAGTCACCGAGGCGATCTGGGCATCGCCGAAGGCGCGCAGGGAGCGCGGCAGCTTCTCGTTCAAGGTGGCGATGGCGTCGCGGACCGCGAGCACCGCCCCGGTCGAATAGAGATCCTCGATCACGTTGGGCGGACCGACGCGGGCGAGCGCACGCGATTTGTCACCCCCGCCCGGCCCGGTCAGTTCGAAGATGGCATCCGCGGCGACCGCCTGGAGCTTCGAGGCCAGCGCTTCGACCTGCCCTGCACTGTCGGCCGGCATGCGCGCCAGCGCCGCCTCGAATTCGCTCAGCTTGGCCGGAGCACCGTCGCGGCCGAGCCATTGCCAGATCGGAGTCAGGGAAGAGCGGCGGATCTGCCCGGCCCGGATCGGGGCGCCCGCTTCGACCAGGAATGGTTCCAGCACCTGGAACAGTAGCCGCGACAGATCGTCCGTACGCGGCGGTGGGGCCGCGTCGGCTTCCGTCTTGCGGACGATCTTGCGCAGCTGGTCGAGCACGAGGGTTGCCACGGCCGTGTCCTGGCCGCGCTCGAGCGCACGCTCGAACTCCCGCATCAGCAGTGCCTGCGCCTGCGGCGGGAGCTGCGCGAGATAGTCCCTCAGCCGCTCGATCGATGTCTGGCTCATGCGCCCGGGTAGTGAACGGTAAAATGGCGGACGTGGGATCCGTCCTGCTCGATCATAGATGGGCCCCACTTAAGAAGCCGTTTAGGAAGTCGTTCCGAATACCCCTGGTTTCGTCGGGATCGACGTGCCGCAGGCCAAATAGTCATATCGGAACAAGGGATTATATTCCGGGCAGGACCAGCTCCGACCGCAGGCCCCCGGTCGGTGCGCGGCCGAGTGAGAGGCTGCCGCCGTAGAGCGCAGCGAGCTCGGTCACGATCGACAGTCCAAGCCCCGATCCGGGCTTGGACTCGTCGAGCCGCTGGCCGCGCCGTGAGACCTGCGAGCGCTCGGCCTCCGACAGGCCGCGGCCGTCGTCGTCGACGATGATATGCAGCCGCGGACCGGTGCTCGCCTGATGCGGCGCTTCCACCAGAACTTCGATGAAGACCCGCGAGGCCGCCCATTTGCAGGCGTTGTCGACGAGATTGCCGACCATCTCCTCCAGATCCTGCCGCTCGCCGCGAAATTTCGCCGACGGATCGGCCTCGGCCTCGACCGCGATGCCGCGGCCGCGGTGGATCTTCTCCATGGTCCGCCGCAATGCCTCGATGGCCGGTGCAACCTCCGTCACCGTCGCGACGACCGAGACCCGCGCCGCGATGCGCGCGCGCTCGAGATGATGGGCGACCTGGTCGCGCATCACGTCGGCCTGCTCCATCACCTTGGCCGCGAACGGATCGGCGGCATGCGCGCCGGCCTCGTTCACGATGACCGAGAGCGGCGTCTTGATGGCGTGGGCGAGATTGCCGACGTGGGTGCGTGCGCGCTCGACGATCTCGCGATTGGCATCGATCAGCGCGTTGGTCTCGCGCGCCAGCGGCGCGATCTCGACCGGGAACTCGCCCTCGAGCCGCTCCGCCCGCCCGGACCGGATGTCGGCGATGGATTCGGAGATGCGCTTGAGCGGCGCAAGACCGAAGCGCACCTGAAACACGGTGGTCAGCAGCAATACGATGCCGAGAGCGGTGAAGGTGCCGCCGAGGTAGTAATCGAAACTGCGCGTCTCGTCGAAAATCTCGGTATCGTCGCCGGCGACACTGACGAGAAATTTGCCGTCCGCGCCGAGATCGACCGGCCGCTCCACCATCCGCAGGTTCTGTCCCTCGGGACCGTCGACGTAAGCGATCCGGATGCCGGCGGCGGTGAGCTCGGTGCCCTGCTCTTCCAGCTTCGGCAGCTTCTTGTCCCAGAGCGAGCGCGAGGACCGCACCTCCGGCTTTTCGGTGTCGGTCCGGGTGATCTGCCAGTACCAGCCGGACAACGGCAGCTCGAACAGAGGCTCGCCGAGCGACTGGAACTGGCGGTCCGGCGGCTCGTCGGGGGTGGCGACCTCGGCGATCAGCGTGCGGAGATAGAGATTGAGCCGGCGGTCGAAGGCGCGCTCGGTGGCGTTCTTGTAGACCGACGACAGCACCACGCCGGTGATGGCCAGGATCACCACGAGCCACGCGGTCGCCGACAGGAACAGGCGGTTCGCAAGCGAGCTGGCGGGCATCGGAATGATCCCGGAGGCGCGGGGTGGCATAGCGTCGGAACTCATGACCCGACCAAGGCCCCTGTCGGGGCCGCCCGTCAAGCCAAGATACGTCTAGACAAGATAGTTCGAGACACCACGCTTCAGGCGCCGGGGGCCGGCGGGGTCAGGAGATAGCCGAGGCCACGGACGGTTTGGATGATGTCGACGTCGAGCTTCTTGCGGATGCGGCCGACGAAGACCTCGATGGTGTTGGAGTCGCGGTCGAAGTCCTGGTCGTAGAGATGCTCGACCAGCTCGGTGCGGGATACGACGCGGCCCGAATGGTGCATCAGGTAGGCCAGAAGCCGATATTCGTGCGACGTCATCTTGATGGGATTACCCGACACGCTGACCCGTCCGGTCCTGGTGTCGAGCGTGACGGGGCCGCAGCTCAGCTCGCTCTGGGCGTGGCCGGTGGAGCGGCGCAGCAGCGCGCGGATCCGCGCCAGCACCTCCTCCAGGTGGAACGGCTTTGCGACATAGTCGTCGGCGCCGGCATCGAAGCCCTGGACCTTGTCGCTCCAGCGGTCGCGCGCGGTGAGGATCAGGACCGGCATGGTGCGGCCGTTACGCCGCCAGGCTTCCAGCACCGAGATGCCGTCCTTCTTCGGCAGGCCTATGTCGAGCACCACGGCGTCGTAGGGCTCGGTGTCACCGAGATAATGCCCCTCCTCCCCGTCGAAGGCGCGATCGACGACATAGCCGGCGTCGGTCAGCGCCTTGGTAAGCTGGCGATTGAGATCGGGGTCGTCCTCAACGACGAGCAGGCGCACGCTTCTCTCCAGAACTGGGCCGTATGAACACCCGCACAGATGAGCAATTCCGGCGTGAACTGAATATGAACACGGGGAACCGGCCGCGTTACTTTTTGGTCATATCCGACCCTGTTCGCGGTCAACGCACTGCGCCCGCCAGGCCATCGGACGAACCGGCGGCATGGCGGGCGCAATGTGCCGCGTTACGCGGCGGGTCGGAAGGTGCGAACCGTCCGGTCGATCTGCCGATCAGGTCCGGAAGAACACGAACCAGATGACGGCGAGGATCAGGATCGCGAGCCCGGTGGATATGGCGAGCAGCGCCGCCACCGACGGCCCGGGCTCGCCCTGGCGCGCCTCGGTTGGAGTTTCCACGATCTGACGTTGGTCTCGCGTGGTTGCCATGGTGACCTCAATTCTGGCTGTCGCGTCGGATGGCCGCGACTCCTCGCGGCGGAATGTCTCGTGGCAACGCATGATGGGATATGATGTTCCGGCCTTTGCGGCCGGGTCAGGTTGCAACCGCGCGCCGGGCGGCCGGTTAACGCAGTTGCAAGATTCAGCGATCCGCCTTGCTATGATTCGTTGTTCCTCGATGGTATCTTCGTCTTCTGTCCCCGTTGCGTTTGGAGTAGCCCATGGCCCCCCGCGCCAATTGGAAGGGTTTTCTGCGTTTGTCCCTCGTGACCTGCCCGGTCGCGCTCTATCCGGCCACTTCGGATACCGAGAAGGTCTCGTTCAACCAGATCAACCGCAAGACCGGCCACCGGATCAAGTACCTCAAGGTCGACGCCGAGACCGGTGACGAGGTGACTTCGGAGGACATCGTCAAGGGTTACAAGGTGGACACAGACACGTATATCGAGGTCACCAAGGACGAGCTCGACGACATCGCGCTGGAGTCCACCCACACGATCGAGATCGACGAGTTCGTACCGAAGACCGATATCGACAGCCGCTATCTGATCCGCCCCTATTATCTCGTGCCCGATGGCAAGGTCGGCCACGACGCCTTTGCGGTGATCCGCGAGACGATCCGGAGCATGGACAAGGTCGCGATCGGCCGCGTGGTGCTGACCAACCGCGAGCACATCATCGCGCTGGAGCCGCTCGGGAGCGGCTTGATGGGGACGCTGCTGCGCTACCCCTATGAGGTGCGCGGCGAGAAGGACTATTTCGACGACATCCAGGAAGTGAAGCTGACCAAGGACATGCTCGACCTCGCAAAGCACATCGTCGAGAAGAAGTCCGGCGCGTTCGAGCCCGAGCTGTTCGAGGACCATTACGAGACCGCGCTGATCGACCTCATCAACAAGAAGCGCAGCGGCGCGCCCATCACCGCGAAGGCCGCGCCCAAGACCGGCGGCAACGTCATCAACCTCATGGACGCGCTGAAGAAGAGTATCGCCAACGAGAAGGACGCAGGCCCCGCGGCGAAGGTGGCCAAGGATGTGACCAAGGACGCCGCCAAGGGCAAGAAGCCGAAGAAGCGCGTCGAAGGCCAGCGCGAGATGCTGCTGCCGATTGCCGGCAAGGGCGGCAAGGACGCTGCTGCGAAAGCGGCTCCCAAAAAAGCCGACAAGCCGGTGCGCGCGCAGGCGCGGGCGAAGAAGGCCGGCTAGCAGCATCGCACCAGCGGCTACGCCGTGATGCCTCCTCTCGCCGATCGGCCGACCTGACATGCCTTGGTCGACCGCGTTCGACGACCCCATTTCGTTACGTGGCGGGCGCAAGCTGCGGACGCTGCAAGAAGCGGCCGATCACATCATGCGACTGCCCGAGGATACGCAGCATGCGAGCCACTGGCAGACCGCGATCGAAACCCTGATCAACGCAGCCGAGACCGGCGGCGGCTGGATGATGTTCGCCCGCATCGCGGTGTTACGGGCGCTGAATGCGGACGGTCGGCGCGAGTGAGCCCGGCACCCCGCTCGATAACAGGCTCAACAATCCGTTAAGCCAATCCCCTGCTTTCGGCGTCTACCTGCGGCCGGCGGCGGTACGTAATCCTACGGAAGACAAAATTAACCGACGCTTCCCGCTCAGCGCAGCATGGTCGCCCCTCGATTAAACTCGGGGTTTGCAGGCTCGTGCAGCAGCAGGACGCCAGAAGGAACTACATCGGCATCGTCAACGACGCGGCCGAGGAAGAAAGCCTCGCCGGCAGCTCCGCGCGGGCGCAGCCGTCCGTGATCAGCTATCTGGTCGGACGTCTGGCGATAGTACTGAAACGCCCGGGCAAGGCCGCGCCGGAACGCCAGATATCGTCCTGAGACGCGACGACGACATCGCCAAATGCGTCCGAATTGGGTGACGAAACCTTAAGTCAATCGACGACACCATATCAAACGGCAGGTGAGGACCATCCACCTGCATTTTGACGCGCCCACAAAAAATCAGTGAATCAATTTACCATTCCGAAAACGGCACCAGCCTAGGTTGGACGGATGAACAGGAGTTGACGATGACTTTGCTCAAGTCATTTCTTGCCGATGAAAATGGTGCCACCGCCATCGAGTATTGTCTGATCGCCACCGGCATCGCGTTCGCGATCATCGTGGCCGTGAACAACACCGGCAGCGCACTCCTGAGCGGCAAATTCAACTCGATCAGCGCGGCGATGAAGTAGCCGGCGCGCCGCAATCTCATCAGCACAAGTCCGCATGCAGCGCGTCGGATGACGGGCTCCTCCTTCCGATGCGGCGGCGAGCCCAGCTTAATTCTCACGAAGTTCGCATTATGGCGTTGTGTCGGGCGGTTGCGCCATCGTAGAGCGTAACCTCGAACTCCAGCGGCCCGATGACATGATTCCTTCCGACAAGCCGATTTCGACAATCCGGGCTCGTCTTGGCTCGGACCGGTCGGTGGTGATCACCGTTCTCGCTGTACTGGCGGCCGTGTCGTTTCTTCCGGTGCTGCTGACCCCTATCCCCGCGATGGTCGACTATCCCAATCACCTCGCCCGGATGTATATTCTGAGCCAGAACGGCACCCCCAACGCCAATCCGCACTACGAAGTGGCTTGGGCATTCTACCCCAACCTTGGAATGGATCTGCTGGTCCCGCAAATGGCCCGGCTGATCAGCGTCGAGAATGCCACACGGCTGTTTCTGCTCCTGAGCCAATTGCTGATCGTCGGGGGCGCGCTTTCGCTCGAATGGGCGCGGAAGGGACGGATCCATCTCGCCGGCTTTGCGGCCCTCGCTTTCCTTTACTGTCTGCCGTTCAGCTGGGGCTTCGTGAATTTCGAGTTCGGACTGGGCCTCGCTGTCTGCGGCATCGCCGTCTATCTGATGCTGGCGGAACGCCCATGGCCCCTGCGTTTCGTCGTCAACATGGTCTTCGTCGCTGCGCTGTTTGCGGCACATTTCTTCTCCCTCGGCATCTACGGCGCGGCGCTTGGCCTTTACGAGCTCTCGCGCATCCGTCATGGGCGAAAATCGCACGGGGTCGCCGCCGCGCGGCTCGGCGCGTTGGCCATACCGGCGCTTGCCCTGTTTGGGATCATGCGCATGACCGCGGGATCGATCGGAAGCGAAGGAACGAACTGGTTCCTCGAATTCAAGCCGATCTGGCCGTTGCGCATCATGAACGGTTACAATCTGACGGTCGCGGCGGCAACCGGGCTTGCGCTGATGATCTCGCTCTTTTTTGCCGCAAGACGCGGCGTCCTCAAGCTCGAGGCAGCCGGGATCTGGCTCGCGATCGGCTTCGCGGTGCTGTACGTCGTCATTCCCTCGAAGCTGTTCGGAACCTCGTTCGTCGACCTTCGCGTGATTCCCGCTGCGGCTCTGATCCTGCCGGCCTTCTGCTCGCTGACGCTGCCCAGCCGGGCATGGAGAATGGCGGCGCTCGCCGCGATCAGTGGCGTCATACTGATCAATCTCGCCGTCGTGCTCGCGGTATGGCTGCCTTACCGCACCGACTATGCGGCCATCGTCGCGTCGTTCAACAAGATCGATCGCGGCTCGCGCATCCTCGTCGCCAGCACGGACGACAATGGAGACCCGCCCTTCGCCGACCTCACCTCATATCCGATGTATTATGCGCCTACGCTCGCCGTGCACTATGCCAACGCGTTCGTGCCCAATCTATTCACGGAAGCGGGCAAGCAGCCCGTGCGGCCACGCGAGGACGTGCGCCGTCTTGCCATTCCCTACGGGGGGCCGGTGCCGCTGGGCGTGCTGACCGCGATTGCGGCAAGCCGGCCGCCAGCTGGCGTTCCGCCGTTCGTCCGCACCTGGCACCAGGACTTCGACTATCTCTACGTCCTCGGGCCGGGGGTCGCAAACCCGCTGCCGGATCTGCTGGAAGCGCTGGACACCTCGGAGCGATTTGTTCTCTACAAGATCCGCCGCAAGTCCTACGCCGAAGCCGCGGCCGCCAGCGTGGTTAATCGGGCATCACCATCTTCACCCGCTTCATTGGAAGCCCCCGGGCGTCCCATATCCTTAATGGTTGTGGCAAGGCGACCTTAACCACCGCCGGCATAGACTTCCGCTCCTGCAACGAGTTGGACTCTCTCGCATGGCGGCCAATTTCCAGTCGATCCGCTACAGCCTCGTCATCCCCGTGTTCAACGAGGAAGCCGTGCTGCCGGTGCTGCTGCGCAGGCTCGACCTGGTCTTGTCCCGGCTCGACGGGCCGGCAGAGGCGATCTTCGTCGACGACGGCAGCAGGGACTCCAGCTCGATCGTGCTACAGGCGCTCGCCACGCGCGACCCGCGCTTCCGCTATATCGGCCTGTCGCGAAATTTCGGGCATCAGATCGCCATCACCGCCGGCATGGACGCCGCGCAAGGTGAAGCGATCATCGTCATGGATGCCGACTTGCAGGATCCGCCCGAAGTGATCGAGCAATTGATCGCAAAATGGCAGGAAGGCAACGACATCGTCCACGCCCGCCGCCTGTCGCGCGACGGCGAAAGCCGGTTCAAGCGCGCGACCGCGCATCTGTTCTACCGGCTTCTCGGCAGGATGTCCTCGGTCGGCATCCCCGCCGATGTCGGCGACTTCCGCCTGATCGATCGCAAGGTGCTCGACGCGCTTCGGCAGATGCCGGAGCAGGACCGCTTCGTACGCGGCATGATCGCCTGGCTCGGCTTCCGGCAAGCCGAGGTCGCGTTCCACCGCCTCGAGCGTGCAGCGGGCGAGACCAAATATCCGCTGTTCAAGATGGTGCGGCTCGCGATGAACGCCGCGCTCGGCTTTTCCGATCTGCCCTTGCGGCTCGCGATCTGGTGCGGATTGACGGTCTCGGGTCTGGCACTGCTCTATGGCGGCTGGGTGATCCTGTTGTGGCTCAGCAACGATAGTCATCTCGTGACCGGCTGGTCCTCGACGATCGTTGTCGTGTCCCTGCTGTGCGGAATGAACATGCTGATGACGGGCATCGTGGGGCTTTACGTCGGCCGCATCCATGCCGAGGTGAAACGTCGCCCGCTCTATGTGGTGCAGACGCGCGCTGGCTTCGACCGCAACGAGGCGGCGGCCGCACCCGCGATCCACGCCGTCAACGAATGACCCGGCGCATGACCGAGCTCTTCGACGGTTATCACGACAACTACCGTGACGTGGTCCAATCCTCGATCGACTTCTCCGGTTTGCCGCATCACTTCTTCATGCGCGCCAAGGCCGATCTGCTCGGCATCCTGATCGCGCAGCGGCTCGACACGAACAGGCCCGACATGCTGGACGTCGGCTGCGGCGTCGGCCGCCTTCATCCCCTGCTGCACGGCATGGTTGGGCGCTTGAGCGGTATCGACGTTTCTTCGGCCAGCCTGGCGCAGGCATGCGCTGACAATGGCGGGGTCGACTACCGTGAGTTTGACGGCCGCACGTTTCCTTTCGACGATGCCAGCTTCGATCTGGTCACGGCCGTCTGCGTGATGCACCACGTCGTACCGGCCGAATGGGCGCAATTCATCGCGGAGATGCGGCGTGTGACGCGCCCCGGGGGACTCGTCTGCGTCATCGAGCACAATCCGTACAACCCGCTGACCCGCCTTGCCGTCGCGCGTTGTGAGTTCGACCGGGACGCCGTCTTGCTCGGGGCTGGCACAACCCGAAAATTGATGGCTGCCGGCGGCTTGCGCGAGATCGGTGCGCGCCATTTCCTGCTGCTGCCTTGGGACACCAGGCCGGCGCGGCGCCTCGAAGCGACCCTGAGCGGCGTGCCGCTCGGCGGCCAATACGCCGCCTACGGGACCGCTTGATCTATCTTTGCGGCATATCTCGCCGCTTGTGCACGACCGCCACGTCGTCGCTGTAGACGTGCTGCCATTGGGGCAGCCGGTCCAGCATCGCTATCGCCGGCGTCCCCGGCGCGAGCAGCGTCGCGCCGATGTTGTATTCGTCGAGCAATTTGAGAAAGTCGCCCAGATCGACCAGCGCCAGGGCGCGATTGTAGCGGTTGATGAACGCTCCCCCGTACAGTTCACCGCGACCGTCGATAAAGGTGGGAATGCCGGCAAAGATCAAATAGCCGCCGAACGAATAATCGTTGAGCACGTGCCCCGCCGTGGCGAGTTTGGCTTCAGCGATGGCAGCCCGAGGGGTAATGGCCGGAGCTGGCCGCATATCGCGGGCCAGCGTCGCCCCGCTCACCACGATCAACACACCGAGCGCGACCAGGTTCAGGCCGCGTGACGAGCCGGCCTCATCTTCCCCAATCGGTCCGCCGAACTTCCGCCCCAGCGGAGCCGCCAGATAGAGCGGCGCCAGCATGGCCAGCAGGTCCGCATTGCGGATCTGGGCCAGCGCGAAATGCAGCAAGCCGATCACGACCAGGGCCCGCACGACCGGCAGCGTCACGCCGCGCGAGAGCGCGAAGATGCCGGCCAGCAAGAGCAACTCGAAGAAACCTATGTGGCTGAAATCCTGCGGCCGCCATTCCGCGATCCAACCGAGCGCGGGGCCGAGGCCGAGTGTGGTCAGCGGCATCATCAGCGGTTCGGGCCCATAGGGGGTCAGGCAGGACGCCGCGACCGCGAGCGCCGTGAACGGGAGCCAACGCAGCAATACGCGTGGCCATTCGCTGCGCTTTTCGCGCAGCAGGGCCTCGAGCCCCGCAGGGCCGATCAGTCCAAGCGCCAGCACCACGCTGCCGTGCAGATTGGCCCACACGACCAGCAGCGGAAGGGCCCAGTACGGCGGGGGGCCTCCACGATCCATGCAGCGTACCAGGGCAGCCGCCCAGGTCACCATCAGCGGCAGCACCAGCACGTGTGGCCGCGCCAGCATATGCGGCGCCAACAGGATGACGGCCGCGATCACCATGAGCAGCGTCTGGGTCGGCGAAAGCTCGCGCAGCAGGAAGAACGTGAACAGGCCAAAGGCGAGCGCTATCGCCGCGGCGGCGACGACGAGGACGCCCTGCCAGCCGGCAAGCGCGTAGGCTCCAGCGTAGATGATCTCCGAGAGCCATTCGAAGGTGATCCAGGGGGCGCCGTGCCTCGAAAAAGAAAATGGGTCGGTCGCCGGCAGCGTGCCGTGCGCGATGATCCAGCGCCCCACCTCGATGTGCGAATAGCTGTCGGGATCATTGAGCAGCCGCGGTCCAAGGATCAGCAGCAGGGCATAAACGCCAAGGCTCACCAGCCAGGGAAGCGCAGCACGCGCCGAAAACGGTTGAACCTCGCTGTGGACGGCCTGGTCACTCATGGCGAGCGCAAGTTAGGGCGCAACCGTTAAATTCCTCTTTGACGTTCACGGCCGTTGGGGAGTGCGCGGCGGACGGTTACTGTTTATGAACCATATTCCTGGCGTGCGTTCGAGATCCTGCTGCTCGTCACCGCAAGCGACCCGAGCTCCATGCTGGGCCAGGGCGTCGGACGTGATCTGCGTCAAGTGCATGAAGATTGCGGCAGGTAAATATGGAGGCCCAGCCTCCCTGCCGGCACCTTCATGCATCCAGATCCCTCCCGTCCCCAACTCAAGATCCGCCGTGTCAATCTCGATACCGGCCGCGAGAACGTCGTCGTCATTTCCAGGCGGTCGAAGGCGCTACGTGCGGACATCTTTCGCGGCTTCAGCCGCGTCGAGCTTCGACTCGACGGCAAGGTGCTGCTCGCGACGCTCCTGATCACTGACGACGACGCACTGGCCACCCCCGACGAGATCGGCCTCTCCGAGCCTGCGTTCCGGCGTTTCGCGCAAGCCGCCGGCACGCGGGTCACGGTAACGCCCGCCTCCCCTCCGGAGAGCCTGGAGGCGGTCCGCGCCAAAATTCGCGGACGAACGCTGACTCGGGCGGAAATCGGCGCGATCATCGATGATCTCGCACATTATCGCTACTCCGACATGGAAATCGCCGCATTCCTGATCGGTTCGGCGAGCTTCATCACCAGTGATGAACTCCTGTCTCTTACCGCTGCGATGGCCGAGGCCGGCACGCAACTGCTGTGGCCGACCCCGATCGTCGTCGACAAGCATTGCATCGGCGGCATCCCCGGCAATCGCACCTCGATGGTCGTGGTACCCATCGTCGCCGCGCACGGCCTGCCGATCCCCAAGACGTCCTCGCGCGCCATCACCTCGCCGGCGGGCACCGCCGACACGATGGAGGTGCTGGCGCGGGTCAATGTCGGGGTCGAGGAGATGAAGACGATCGTCGCGACCTGCAATGGATGCCTGATCTGGGGCGGGCACGTGAATCTGTCGCCCGCCGACGACATCCTGATCTCGGTCGAACGCCCGCTCAGTCTCGATACCCGCGAGCAGATGGTCGCCTCCATCATGTCCAAGAAGATCGCGGCTGGCTCGACGCACCTGTTGATCGACATTCCGGTCGGGCCGACGGCAAAGGTCACCAGCGCCGTCGAGGCGATGCGCCTGCGAAAAATGTTCGAGTTCGTCGGCGATCGCTTCGCCCGCACGATCGAGGTGATCACAACCGATGGCCGCCAGCCGATCGGCAACGGCATCGGGCCGGTGCTCGAGGCCAACGACGTGATGGCAGTGCTTGGCAACGAGCCGGATGCGCCGCGCGATCTGCGCGAGAAATCGCTGCGGCTCGCCGCGCATCTCCTGGAACACGACCCGAAGCTGCGCGGCGGCGCAGGCTATGCGCGCGCCCGCGAGCTGCTCGATAGCGGGGCGGCGCTGAAGCAGATGCAGAGGATCATCGACGCCCAGGGTCCGTCGAATTGCAGTACCGAGCTCGGCCATCTTTCGTTCGACGTCAAGGCCGCGGATGACGGCGTCGTCTCCGCAATCGACTGCCTGCGGCTCAATCGCCTGGCACGCACCGCCGGCGCGCCGCTCGACAAGGGCGCCGGCATCCGGGTGTTCAAGAAGATCGGCGACCCGGTCGAGCAGGGCGAGCCGCTTTACCGCGTCTACACCTTCGACCAGCCGGAGTACGATCTCGCGGCGACTGCAACCGCTGCCGACGCCGGGTACGCCATCAAAGATCGGGGTACCCTTCAATGCGGGAGCACGCCGTGAGCACCGTCATCTTCCAGAACCTGTCCTCAGCCACGGGTTCGGCAGCGCGACTGGCGACGAAGCTCGGACTTGCCTGCGAGGACATTGATCTTCACCATTTCCCGGACGGCGAACTGCGTATCACGATCGGCCCGGTCGCGGACACGGTGATCCTCTACGCCGCGCTGGACCAGCCCAACGAGAAGCTGATCGCGCTGGTGTTGGCCAGTGAAGCACTGCGACGCGCCGGCGCACAGCGTTTGGTCCTGGTGGCACCGTATCTATGTTACATGCGGCAGGACGCGGCGTTTCATCCCGGCGAAGCGATCAGCCAGCACGCCGTCGGCCGACTCCTTGCAGGAATCGTCGATCGTGTCGTCACCGTTGATGCGCACCTGCACCGCACGGCCAGGATCGAGCTCGTGTTTCCCGGCATCGAGGCGGACAATCTGTCCGCTATGCCGGCGATTGCGAACACCCTCGCAAAGACTGGAGTCGATCCGGCCACCGTCGTGATCGGCCCCGATTCCGAATCCGAGCCATGGGTGAGTGATCTCGCCCGGCGGCTCCAATTGGAGCATACGGTCGCCCGGAAGATGCGCCACGGCGATCGTTCCGTACAAATCGAGTTTGCCGATCCCGGCCTGCTTTCCGGGCGCCCGGCCCTGCTGGTCGACGATATCATCTCTTCCGGAGCCACGTTGATGGTTGCGGCGAAGGCCCTCGAAGCCGCGGGTGCGAGCTGCATAGACGCCATCGTGACGCACGCCCTGTTTCCGCCCGAAATGGTCGCTGCGCTCAGTGACGCCGGCATCCGCTCCGTCCGCTCGACCGACAGCGTGCCGCATCCGACCAACGCGATCGCGCTCAGCGAGATTCTCGCGGCTGCCCTGCGGCCCGAACTGAGCAAGACACCTTCGCCGGAGACGACGACATGAGCATCACCGTTCGATTTTGCGGCGCCGCCCGCACCGTGACTGGCTCGAGCTATCTTTTCCAGACCGCCTCTGGCCGCTTCCTGGTCGATTGCGGCCTGTTCCAGGGGCAGAAGACGCTCAAGGAGCTTAACTACGGCGGTTTTCCCTTCCGGCCCGCCGATATCGATGCGGTGCTTCTCACGCACGCCCATATCGACCACAGCGGATTGCTGCCAAAGCTCGTGCGCGAGGGATTTGGCGGGCCGATCCTGGCGACGCGGGGCACGATCGACCTTTGCTCCTGGATGCTACCTGACGCCGGCAACATCCAGGAGTCCGAAGTTGCACAACTCAACCGGCGCAACGCGGCGCGTGGCCGGAAGGAGGTCGAGCCGATCTACACGCAAGCAGATGCGCTCGCAACGCTGCAATCGTTCCGTCCCGTCGACTATGAACGGTGGATCGACGTGATGTCCGGCGTCCGCGCGCGTTACTGGAACGCGGGCCATCTGCTCGGGTCTGCCTCGATCGAGCTCGAATTTGCCGATGCGGGTGCAACGCGCCCGTTGCGCGTGCTGCTCTCCGGCGACGTCGGCCCCGAGGCGAAGCTGCTCCAGCCCGACCCGCAGGCGCCGTCGGACCTCGACTACGTCATTTCCGAGTCGACCTATGGCGACCGCGTGCGTGCCGTCACGACGCCGGAGCAGCGCCGGCAGCATCTTGCGACAGAGGTCCGCGATGCCGCGGCCGCCAAGGGCGCCCTGCTCATCCCTGCCTTCGCGGTCGAGCGCACCCAGGAACTGATCGTCGACCTCGTCGACCTGATGGAGCGCGGCGAGATTCCTGCAGCGCCGATCTTCCTGGATTCCCCACTCGCGATCCATGCAACGGAGGTGTTCCGGCAGAACGCGACGAGCCTCGATCAGACTGTCGATGTCAGCCGTCTGCTCAACTCGCCGCATCTCAAGTTCACCGAGACGGTGGCCGAGAGCAAGGCGATCATGCGGCTCTCCGGCTTTCACATCATCATCGCGGCCAGCGGCATGTGCGATGCCGGACGGATCCGCCATCATCTGAAGCACTGGCTGTGGAACGCGCATGCGACCGTGCTGCTCACCGGTTTCCAGGCTAACGGCACGCTCGGCCGCTTCCTCCAGAACGGCACCAAGGCGGTACGGATCCAGGGCGAGGAGATCCGGGTCGCGGCGCGGATCCGGATGATCGACGAATATTCCGGACATGCCGACGGCGCCGGCATCGCCCGCTGGATCGCCGCGCGCCGCCCGATCGCGCGCGGGCTGTTCCTGACCCATGGCGAAGAGAATGCGATCGCGGGTCTTGCCGACCGCGTCGCCGAACGTATCCTCCCGGCGGCGAAGATTTATCAGCCGATGCTGGACGACGCCTATGAGCTCTCGACCCCCGAGCCGCGCGTGCTCGATGTCGACCATCGACGCAGGCTCGCGCCGGAAGCCGTAACCCGTCTCGACTGGCACAACGAGATGTCTGAACTCATGCTCGACATCAACGACCGCGTCGCCGCCGCCGCCGACGACCGCGCCCGCGGCGTCATCATCCGAAGGCTGCGGCGGGCGCTGCAGGAGAATGGATAGCGGGGCGCGGGGACGAATAGCCGGGCGCTTTGACGGCCGTGCGAGTCCTGATAGTCTTCAGCATACCGTGGCTCGATGAGCCAACCTGCCAATCGATGAACCAGAGCTGTTTGAAGGATGCGGATGAGAAGCGCGACGCTTTTGGCTCTCGGCCTCATGCTTGCCGGCACCTGGCCGCACGGCGGCGCGACAGGACAGACTTCGATCAGGCCGCCAGTTTCAATTGCTCCGCCCAATGCATCGCCGGCACCCAATCCGGCCGCCGATTACGACGGCTTCAGCGCAGGCGTCGGCGACGACAATGACACGTCAAATCAGGGGATGCCGTCCGCGAGGTCACGCGCAGCAAAGAGCTCCCGGTCCAATCCGGATGGCGCCAGCCAGTCATCGATCGATCAGGAAGACGACGTGGTGAAGAGAAAGCTGACGATCTGCAAGAACTGCAAATAGACGTCTATCTGCCGTTCTCAGGGCAGACTCCCATGCGGCTACGGAGCTCGGGCAGGCCAGCGATGGCGCAACGGGTATTTCGACAGTTCCAGCAACACCAGGGAAACCACAGCTGCCGCCACCGTGATCGCGAGATCGTCGGCATGCAGCGGACCGAAGCGAAACAGCTCCGCTGCGGGTGGCCAAGCGAGGCTCAGGGCGAGCACGGCGGTCACGAACACGACGATGACGGCCAGTGTCCGGTTCGGCCTGGTGAAGGCTTCGAGAAGCGATGTCGAGAACGAGCGATTGACGAAGATCAGGCTCACGATCACCAGCACCAGCGAGAAGAACGTCAACGCCCGCACCTCGTTTTCCGGCATGCCGTAGGTATTCGCCGTCACCATCATGCCGCCGGTCAAGGCCAGCGCAAGACCGCCTTGCAGCGCCGACCAGACCAGCAGGGACCTTGGCAGCAGCGGCTCGTCCGGCGCGCGTGGCGGCCGCCGCATCACGTCGCGCTCTTCGGTCTCGGCCTCGAAAACCAGTGAGCAGACAGGATCGATGATCATTTCGAGAAACGCAATGTGGACCGGCCCGAACAGCAGCGGCATCCCGGTCAGCAGCGGCAACAGCGCAAGCCCCGCGATCGGAACATGGACCGCTAGGATGAAGCTCATCGCCTTGCGAAGGTTGTCATAGATCCGGCGGCCGAGCCGAATCGCCTTCACGATCGAGCCGAAATCGTCGTCGAGCAGAACGATCGAAGACGCTTCGCGCGCCACGTCGGTGCCGCGCCCGCCCATGGCTATGCCGATATGGGCAGCCTTCAGCGAGGGAGCGTCGTTGACGCCGTCGCCCGTCATGGCGACGATCTCGCCGGCGCCCTTGAGCGCACTGACGATGCGCAGTTTCTGGGCCGGCGCAATTCGGGCAAAGACGGTTTGTCCCCGCGCCGCCCGGGCGAGTTCGGCATCGGCCGTGCCATCGACGTCCGCCCCGGTCAAGACGCGCTCGGGATCGAGGCCCGCCCGCGTTGCGATCGCAGATGCGGTCGCCGGATAGTCGCCGGTGATCATGACGACACGGATGCCTGCAGAACGGCATTCGGCGACGGCGCCCTCGACTTCTGGCCGCAGGGGATCCGCAAAACCGGTCAGGCCGCAGAAGCGGAAAGCAAATCCGCGCTGCGTCTCGGGAAGAGACGTCTCCGCGCAAGTCGCCCGCGCCACGCCGAGCACGCGAAGCCCTTCCCGCGCGAGCGCATCGACGCGTGCCCGCAACTCAGACAGCTCTTCCGCGCTCATTCCACACAGCGAGCCGATCGCTTCCGGTGCCCCCTTTGCTGCGACGACGCATTCGTCACCGTTTCCCCGCCATACGTTCGACATCGCGAGGAGGTCGTGACGCAACCCGTAGCTCTGCACGAGGCGTCGGCCGGTCGCGGTGCCGGGTCCGAGCGAATGCAACGCTTTCTCCATGGGATCGAACGGCTCCGGGACGCAGGCCAGAACCCCGGTTTCGATCAGCGGATCGAACCCAGGCTCAGGGCGCGCCGCGGCGCCAGGCGTGTATTGCGCGCCACCGGGCAGCACCAGGCGCGCGACCGTCATGCGGTTTTCCGTCAACGTGCCCGTCTTGTCCGTGCAGAGCACGGTCGCCGCGCCCAGCGATTCGATCGCCGAGGCGCGCCGCGTCAACACGCGAGCCTGCGAGATGCGCCAGGCGCCCATGGCGAGGAACACCGTCAGGACGACGGGAAACTCCTCGGGAAGCATCGACATACCAAGCGCAATGCCTGCCAGCACGCCCTCCAGCCAGCCGCCGCGGTAGATTCCATAGAGGAGTACGGTCAACGCGATGACGATGGCGCTGGCAATGGCAAACATCGTCACCAGCCGCGTGGTCTGCTGCTGCAGGCGTGGCGTTTCCGTCACCAAGGCACTGAGCGATTGTCCGATCTTGCCGATCTCGCTCCGGATTCCGGTCGACAGGACTTCGGCCACGCCGCTGCCCCGCACCACCAGCGTTCCGGAGAACACAAACGGCTGGTCGTCACCGCCGGCATGCGGCGCACGCGGCTGTTCGAGAGCGGGACTTGCCTGCTTTCGGACCGGAACGGACTCCCCCGTCAGCAGCGATTCATCCAGCAGCAGGTCGTCGCATTGGACGACGCTGGCGTCGGCAGCCACGCGGTCCCCCTCGGAGAGCACGATCAGGTCGCCGCGAACGACCTCGCGGCCGGGAATACGGATGCGTTCGCCTGCGCGGATCACAAGCGCGCGGGGGCTGGTCAGATCACGCAAGGATTCGAGCACGCGTTCGGTGCGCGCCTCCTGCACGATGGTGATGACAATCGAGATCGACGCAAGGACGAGGAGCAGCAAGGCCTCGCCGAGATCGCCCAGGATAAAATAGATCGCCCCGCCGGCCAGCAGCAACAGCAGCATGGGCTCGCGCAGAACCTCGAGCATGAGGCCCACGATCGTACGCTGGCCCGTCCGAGGCAGCTCATTGAAGCCTTCGGCCTTGAGCCGGGCCTGCGCTTCGGACGCGGTCAGCCCCTGCATTGCCTGCGATCAAACAACAGATACTGGAAGCTCATCCTGGTCCCCGGGAATTCATGAAAAGATGCGGTGTGTCGTGATCACCACCACCACGGCCATTATGCCATGCGACAAGCGGCGGCCAGCTTGACCTGCGTCAAGCATCGACCTGACAGAAGGGCGCGGCTGCCTTGCATGGCTGACCTACGTGCGCGGGGATGGAGCCGCGCTTTACCCTCCGCCAATTTCCTGATCCTCTCTTCCCTAATCAGCCGGAGCAACCGGCCTGCCCAGGGAGAGAGACGTCATGAAGCTCGGCACCGCGATTGCGGAAATCATGAAGCGCGAGGGGATCGAGATCCTCTGCGGCTATCCGGTCAACCATCTGATCGAGCATGCGGCCAAGGCCGATATCCGGCCGGTGATGGTGCGGCAGGAGCGCGTCGGCATCCACATGGCGGATGCGATCTCGCGGGTGACATCGGGACGTTCGATCGGCGCGTTCTGCATGCAGCATGGCCCCGGCGCGGAGAATGCGATGGGCGGCGTCGCGCAATGCTACGGCGAATCCGTTCCCGTGCTGGTGTTGCCGATGGGCTATCAGCGCCGGCTCGCGCATATCGAGCCGAACTTCAATTCCAGCGAGGCGATGAAAGCATTTTCGAAATCGTCGGAGCCGATCATCCTCGCCGCGGAAGTCGCCAACATTTTTCGCCGCGCCTTCACCAAGCTGAAAAACGGCCGCGGCGGGCCTGTCATCGTCGAGATTCCTGCGGACATGTGGAACGAGGAGGTGCCGGAGCCGCTGAACTACACGCCCGTGCTGCGCACCCGCTCTGGGGCGGACCCTGTTCATGTGCGGGAAGCGGCCGACCTGCTCGTCAATGCCAAGCGTCCGGTGATCTATGCGGGCCAGGGCGTGCATTACGCGCAGGCCTGGCCGCAACTGAAACGGCTGGCCGAACGGCTCGCCATTCCCGTGACAACCAGCCTTGGAGGCAAATCGTCCTTTCCGGAAACGCATCCGCTCTCGCTCGGCTCCGGCGGCCTTGCGGTGCCGCGCGCGGTGCCGAAGTTCCTGACTGAGGCCGACGTCATTTTCGGCATCGGCTGCTCCTTCACCGAAACAAACTTCGGCATCGCGATGCCGAAAGACAAGACCATCATCCACTCCACACTCGATCCGAACCATCTCAACAAAGACGTGGAAGCCAGGATAGGCCTCGTCGGCGATGCCGGGCTCGTGCTCGACGCGCTGCTGAAGGAGATCGGCAAGACCGTCAGCGCGGATCGGGACGCATCGGTGGTCACGGCCGAGATCGCGGCCTCGCACGAGGAGTGGCTGGCGAAATGGATGCCGAAGCTCACCAGCAATGATGCGCCCTTGAGCCCCTATCGCGTGCTGTGGGACCTGCAACATACCGTCGACATCCGCAACACCATCATCACCCACGATGCCGGCAGCCCGCGCGACCAGCTCTCGCCGTTCTGGAAGTCGGTCGAGCCTCTCACCTATCTCGGCTGGGGCAAGACGACGCAACTCGGCTACGGTCTTGGGCTCGCAATGGGCGCCAAGCTCGCAAGGCCCGACAAGCTCTGCATCAATGTCTGGGGCGACGCGGCGATCGGCTTCACCGGTATGGATTTCGAGACCGCGGTGCGCGAGCGCATCCCGATCATATCGATCCTGTTGAACAATTTTTCGATGGCGATCGAATTGAAGGTGATGCCGGTCTCGACCGAGAAATATCGGTCGACCGACATTTCCGGCGACTACGCCGCGATGGCACGCGCCTTCGGCGGCTATGGCGAGCGGGTGACGAAACCTGAGGACATCATCCCCGCGATCAGGCGCGGCATCCAGAAGACGCAGGAAGGCGTTCCCGTGCTGCTGGAGTTCATCACCAGCAAGGAGACCGAGGTGTCGCGGCCGGGCACGTGAAGCAGGCCGAATTCCGGCAGCAAAACTCGCTGTCGCGGCAGCTGGCTCCGGCCACAGAAGATGTGATAATCCGCCCTGGTGCCGCGCATGTCGCGGCATCGAGCCGGAATGCGAATGACCACCCCTTCCAACGATGTCGATGAACTCGAGCGCCTGTTGCAGTCGGCCGCAGCCGAGAACGCGCAGCTTCGAAGCGAGCTTGCGACTGCGCGCGATCGTCAGAGCGCCAGCGCCGGGATTCTGCGCACCATCGCGGCCTCTCCGTCCGATGCCCGGCCAGTCTTCGAGGCGATTGCGTCCAGCTCCCGGCGTTTGCTCGGCGGCTTCTCCGCCACCGTGCTTCAGTTCATCGAGGACGAGCTCCACCTCGTGGCGTTCACACCAACGAGCCCCGAGGCGGACGAAGGGCTGAAGACGTCGTTCCCGCGCAAGATTGCCGACTTTCCGACCTTCGCGCTGGTGCGCGGCGGCGAGACGATCCAGTTTCCCGATAGTGAAGCCGTGGAGGTCCCGGAGCTGAACCGGAACCTTGCGCGACTGCGCGGCTTCCGCAGCGTGTTGTTCATGCCGCTGATGAATCGGGGGACGCCAGTCGGCATGATTAGCGTCACGCGCGCCGAGCCCGGCGCGTTCGCAGCCGACCTCGTGCAGCTGCTCCAGACCTTTGCCGACCAGGCGGTAATCGCGATCGAGAATGCGCGGCTGTTCAACGAGACGCGCGAGACGCTGGAGCGCCAGACCGCCACCGCCGACATCCTGAAAGTGATGGCCGCTTCACCGTCCGACGTACAGCCGGTGTTCGACGCTATCGCCGCCAACGCCAACCGGCTGATCGGCGGCTTCTCCACGGCGGTGCTGCGCTACATCGGCGGCGCCGCGCACCTTGCGGCGTTCACGCCGACCGATCCGGCCGGCGATCGCGTGCTGCAGTCCTCGTTCCCGGCGCCATTCGCGCAGTTCCCGCCCTACCAACTCGTGGCCGGTGGTGTGGCGGCGCAATTGCCCGACACCGAGGTCGAACCGGCGGCCCGCAACATCGCGCGCGCCCGCGGCTACCGCAGCATGCTGTTCGCGCCCTTGATGAGCGACGGCGAGGCCATCGGAATCATCATCGCCACGCGGCGCGCGACCGGCGCGTTCGGCGAGCATCATGTGCGGCTGCTGCAGACCTTCGCCGACCAGGCGGTGATCGCGATCAAGAATGTCAGCCTGTTCAACACCACGAGGGAAGCGCTTGAACGGCAGACCGCGACCGCCGACATCCTCAAGGTGATCGCGGCCTCGCCCGCGGATGTGACACCCGTGTTCCAGGCGATCTCCGACAGCGCCAAGACCCTGGTCGGCGGACATTCCTCCACCGTCACGCGCGTCATTGACCGCCTGCTGCACCTGGCCGCCTTCAGCACCGACAACGAAGCCGGCAACGAAGAGCTGCTCAGCTCGTTCCCGGCGCCGCTGTCGGCGTCCGGCATTCACAGCCGGGTGGCGACGAGTGGAGAATTCGCATTCCGCGGCGACATGCAGAACGAGCGCGACCTCACGGACGCCATGAGAGAGCTGGCGCGGACGCGAGGCTACCGCAGCATCCTCGTGATCCCGATGCTGCGCGACGGCGTCGCGATCGGCACCATCGGCGTGACGCGGCCGGAGCCCGGTCCCTTCCCGGACAAAGCGATCGCCCTGCTCAAGACCTTTGCCGACCAGGCCGTGATCGCCATCGAGAACACGCGCCTGTTCAACGAGGTGCAGGACCGCACCAGAGACCTCGCCAAATCGCTCGACGGCCTGCGCGCGGCCCAGGACCGGCTGGTCCAGACCGAGAAGCTGGCCTCGCTCGGCCAGCTCACCGCCGGCATCGCGCACGAGATCAAGAACCCGCTTAACTTCGTCAACAATTTTGCATCGCTCTCCGCCGAGCTGACGGACGAGCTGAACGAGGCGCTCGCGCCTGTCCCGCTTGCGGACGACGTCCGCAGCGAGGTCGACGAGCTGACCGGGCTCCTGAAGGACAATCTCGCGAAAATCGTGCAGCACGGCAGGCGCGCCGACTCCATCGTCAAGAACATGCTGCTGCATTCCCGCGAGGGCGGCGGCGAGCATCGGCTGAGCGACATCAACGCGCTGGTCGAGGAGAGCCTCAACCTCGCCTATCACGGCGCCCGCGCCGAGAAGCCGCAGTTCGACGTGACGCTGAAGCGCGAGCTCGATCCCGCGGCCGGGCAAGCGGCAGTGTTTCCGCAGGAGATCACGCGGGTGCTGCTGAACCTGATCTCGAACGGCTTCCACGCGGTGGCCAAGCGCAAGTCGGATGACGGCGCCACCGATTACGAGCCGGTGGTGATCGCCGCAACGCGCGACCTGGGCGACAGCATCGAGATCCGCATCCGTGACAACGGCACCGGCATTCCGCACGAGGTGAAGGAAAAGATGTTCGATCCGTTCTTCACCACCAAGCCGGCCGGCGAAGGCACCGGCCTTGGATTGTCGATGAGCCACGACATCGTGGTGAAGCAGCATGGCGGCACGATCGACGTCGCGACGGAGCCCGGCGCGTTCACCGAGTTCACGATTCGATTGCCGCGAAACAGCAGCTTTCCGGACGGAGGCCGCGGCTAGCGGTTCCTACTCCGCCATCTCGACCGGTTGCGTCGTGGAGGGCCCGGCCAGCGGCCGCTCCTCCATCATGATCAGGCAGAGCGCGGCGCCGGCCATCAGCGCGGTGGCGGCGCCGAAGACATAACGGAACGCATGCCGCATGTCGTCGGCGGGGATCGCATTGACGGCGCCGTGATGCTCGCCGGCGAGCGGAACGTCGGCGCCAAGTGCAATGAGCAGGATGGCCGCGAACGCCGCGACCGTGAACGAGGACATCAGCGAGCGGAAGAAGTTCAACGCGCCGGTGATGGTGCCGACCTGCGGACGGGCGACCGAATTCTGCACCGAGACCACGCAAACCGGAAAGGTGGTACCGAGGCCAAGTGCAAAGGCAGCCATCAGCGTCAGCAGCGCCCAGAGCGGCAGCGTCGTCAACGTGAGGGCGAGGCCGCACAGCGCGGCCCAGGACGTTCCGACGATGGCGACCCGCTTGTAGTGCTTGGCGCGCGCCATGGTGCGACCGGCAACGGCCGCGCCGACGGTCGAGACCGCCGCGAGCGGAATCAGCGCGAGGCCCGCTTCGCTGGCGCTGAGATGATAGACCGCCTCGTAATAGAGCGGCAGCTGCACCGTGAGCCCCGTGATCGCACCGAGCGCACAGCCGCCGGCCGTCAGCCCGAACGGCACAACCGATCCTCCGAGCAGCGACAGCGGAAGGAACGGCTCGTCCGCGCGGCGCGCGTGCCACACGAAGGTGACCGCGAGTGCGACGGCGCCGCCCACCATCGCAAGCACGGTCGGCGAGAGCCACGGGAAGCGCGTGCCGCCCCAGGTCAGCACCAGCATGAAGACGACCGCCGAGGCCATCAGCAGCACGCCGCCGAGCCAGTCGACCTTGCGCTTGCGGTGGAACACCGGGATCTTCTTCATCCTGGGCAACAGCAGAGCAATCGCCGCGGCCGCGAGCGGCACATTGATCCAGAAGATCATCGACCAGTGCAGATGCTCGGCGAACACGCCGCCGATGACAGGCCCTAGAATGCCGCCGACCATCCAGACGCTGGAAAAATAGGCTTGGTACTGGCCGCGCTCGCGTGGGCTCACGACGTCGGAGATCACGGTCTGCACCACCGGCATGATGCCGCCGCCACCCAGCCCCTGGAGACCTCGTGCAAGAATCAGCATCGGCAGGTTCGGAGCGATCGCGCACAGCACCGAGCCCGCGACGAACAGGCTGAGCGAGATGATGATCATCGCGCGGCGGCCATAGATGTCGCTGAGCGTGCCGAAAACCGGCGCGACCGCGGTCGAGGCGAGCAGATAGGCGGTAATGACCCAGGAGAGATTGGAGACGTCGTGGAACTGGCGTCCGATGGTCGGCAGCGCGGTCGCGACGATGGTCTGGTCGAGTGCGGCCAGGAACATCGTCAGCATCAGGCTGATGACGATGGTGCGGACCTCGTCCTGCGACAGCGGCGCCGGCGGCGCGAGCGAAGGAGCGTCATCGACGCTCAAGACCTCGCTCGGAAGGCGCGACAGCTCTTCGGCGATATCGTCAGGCAATGTCTGGGGGTCGGCAGAACCGCTCTGCCGCTCGAACTTGTTCATCTCGATCGGAAGCCATGAGGCGGCGCAACGCCGCGAAGGATTCGTTCTATGCAGTCCAATGTAGACAGCAAAGTTCTTCCCAGGCAGGCACCGCGGCGCATGGGAGCATCCCACCCCACGGCCATCCCGAACACGTGATCCGAATCCCCTGTCCAAACCCCTTGGCGGATCAGTCCTTCGGACGTCGCTTCAGACGGGCCCGTTTCGGCAGCTGCGCCGGCCACTGCACAATGTGGTTCTCGAGCTCGTCGTCCGGAATCTCCACCTCGCTGCCTTCGACCCGTCCGCGTACGGAGACGCCGGCCTCATGCACGGTGTCGGGATCACCTGACACCAGCGGATGCCACCAATAGAGGTCGCGCCCTTCCGCGACGAGCTTGTAGCCGCAGCTCGGCGGCAGCCAGTTCAGGGTGCGGACATTGGCCGGGGTCAGGCGGACGCAGTCCGGAACCTTGTCGGAACGATTCGCATAGTCCTTGCAGCCGCAGGTCACCCCATCGAGCAGCTTGCAGCCGACATGGGTGAAGTAGATGTCGCCGGTGCCCTCTTCCTCGAGCTTGTTCAGGCAGCAGCGGCCGCAGCCGTCGCACAGGCTCTCCCATTCGGGCCCCGACATCTCTTCCAACGTCTTGGTTTTCCAGAAGAATCCTTCTTGGCCTGAAGGTCGTTTGGGAGCTGCGGTCATGCGCCTCAACAAAAGTTCGAAAGAGCTACGACTGGTGCCATCTAGGGCGTGCGGACCTAGGGCTGCAAGCAGCGCCCGCGTGAGGCCCGTAATGAACCGGGGTCAATTAGGCCTGTTGTTCAAAATCGCAAGCGTGACCATTGGTTTATAGGCCCTGCTCGGCTAGAAGGAACAGCAAGTCCCCACCGTCGCTGGCCGGGCGCCTTGGGTTTGCCGCAACTCTCCCGCAAGACGTCTCGATGCCGCCCCGGCCGGGTGCTTGAACGCTTTCGAACCAAGCCGCAAGGGTTCTAGGTGCGCCAGATCATACCACCGCATTGGAAGGCCCGGATCCGGAATTTCTTCCTGGATCTCGATGCGCGCATCGACTCGTCGCTGTTCTCCTCAGCCAAGGGCATCCGCGAGCTCTACGAGCGCTACTCGACCTTCATGGATCGCTTCTATGTCGGGCGGTGGAAGCGCTGGGTGTTCATCGAGCCGCTGTCGGAGGCTGCGACCCTCGGCCTCGGCGGCCTGGTGGTGATGCTGACCCTCGCCATCCCCGCCTTCCGCGAGACCGCGGACGAGGACTGGCTGAAGAAGTCCGACCTCGCGGTGACCTTCCTCGACCGCTACGGCAACCCGATCGGCAGCCGCGGCATCAAGCACAACGATTCGATCCCGCTGGAAGATTTTCCGGACGTGCTGATCAAGGCGACGCTCGCCACCGAGGACCGCCGCTTCTACGAGCATTTCGGCATCGACATCGCCGGCACCGCGCGCGCGCTCGTCACCAACGCCCAGGCCGGCGGCGTCCGCCAGGGCGGCTCCTCGATCACCCAGCAGCTCGCCAAGAACCTGTTCCTGAGCAACGAGCGCACCATCGAGCGCAAGGTCAACGAAGCCTTCCTCGCGGTCTGGCTGGAATGGCGCCTGACCAAGAACGAGATCCTCAAGCTTTATCTCGACCGGGCCTATATGGGCGGCGGCACCTTCGGCGTCGACGGCGCCGCGCACTTCTACTTCAACAAGTCGGCACGTGACGTGACGCTTGCCGAAGCCGCGATGCTCGCCGGCCTGTTCAAGGCGCCGACCAAATATGCGCCCCACATCAACCTGCCCGCCGCCCGCGCCCGCGCCAACGTCGTGCTCGACAATCTCGTCGACGCCGGCTTCATGACCGAGGGCCAGGTGTTCGGCGCTCGCCGCAACCCCGCCTTCGCGGTCGACCGCCGCTACGAGGCGTCGCCGAATTATTATCTCGACTACGCCTTCGACGAGATGCGCAAGCTGGTCGACACCTTCCCGAAATCCTACACCGAGCGCGTCTTCGTGGTCCGGCTCGCGATCGACACCAATGTGCAGAAGGCGGCGGAAGACGCGGTCGAGAACCAGCTGCGCCAGTTCGGCCGCGACTATCATGCGACCCAGGCCGCCACCGTCGTGTCCGATCTCGACGGCGGCATCCGCGCCATGGTCGGCGGCCGCGACTACGGCGCCAGCCAGTTCAACCGCGCCACCGACGCCTATCGCC
This sequence comes from Bradyrhizobium sp. MV1.5, assembly GCF_055807615.1. Lineage (NCBI taxonomy): Bacteria > Pseudomonadati > Pseudomonadota > Alphaproteobacteria > Hyphomicrobiales > Nitrobacteraceae > Bradyrhizobium > Bradyrhizobium sp. MV1.5. Next base: position 223,646 of record NZ_JBVVPL010000005.1, read on the forward strand.
AGCCGGGCTCCTCGTTCAAGCCTTACGTCTACACCACCGCGCTCCTCAACGGCTTCACGCCGAATTCGATCGTGGTCGACGGCCCGGTCTGCATCGGCAATTGGTGCCCGCAGAACTATGGCCATTCCTATTCCGGCGCGGTGACCCTGACGCAGGCGATCACGCGTTCGATCAACGTGGTGCCCGTCAAGCTGTCGATCGCGATCGGCCAGAGGGAGCAGCCGAAGGCGCCGAACCCGGCCAAGATCGGCCGCGCCAAGATCGTCGAGGTCGCGCGCCGCTTCGGCCTCAAGGCGCCGCTGCCCGACACGCCGTCGCTGCCGATCGGCTCGGACGAAGTCACCGTGCTCGAGCACGCGGTGGCGTATGCGACCTTTCCCAACCGCGGCAAGGCGGTGACGCCGCATTCCGTGCTGGAAGTGCGCACCGGCGCGGGCGATCCGGTCTGGCGCTGGGACCGCGACGGCCCGAAGCCGCGCCAGGCAATTCCCGCCTCGGTAGCCGCCGACATGGCCGGCATGATGAGCCACGTCGTCAGCGAAGGCACCGCGCGCCGCGCAGCGCTCGACGGCATTCCGACCGCGGGCAAGACCGGCACGACCAATGCGTATCGCGACGCCTGGTTCGTCGGCTACACCGGCAATTTCACCTGCGCGGTCTGGTACGGCAATGACGATTATTCGCCCACCAACCGCATGACCGGCGGCTCGCTGCCGGCGCAGACCTGGCACGACATCATGCTCGCGGCGCATCAGGGCGTCGAGGTGCGGGAGATCGCCGGCATCGGCATGGGCCAGAAGCTGCCTCCCGAGCGGATCGCCAACGCGCAGGCCAATGCGGCGCCGAAGGTGCTGGAGACCAAGCCCGGTCCGCCGCCGGTATTGACCAAGCGCGGCGCCGACGTTTTGGTGCGCGTCGAAAAGCTGCTGGATGACGCGGCCAGGATCGCGACCAAATCGGCCGCCACCGATCCCAAGCAAGCCAAGCCGGCATCGTCCACGAGCGCGCTCGCCTTCCCGCAGAACTATGCGGAAGAGAATGCGAACGCATCCGCCCCGCGCAAGAACTAATCGAAACAAGAACTGATCGAAACAAGTGCGGCTGATCCTGATCACATTGACGGCCCTTCTGCTCGCAACCGTGGTGGGCGTCGGCGCGACCTGGATGACGACAACGCGCGGCACCGAGATCGGCGCGCTGACCATCGGCCCCTGGACCGCGCGTCCGCGCACCGGCACCGCCGACGTCGATCCCTATTCGCGCGCCACCATCGTGCGCAACGGCGAGCTGCCGATCGGAACCGGCGACGGCGTCGCCTTCACCGCAACCGCCGACGACAAGAAGAAGGTGCTTGACGGCCGCTGCGACGTCGTCGTCTCCGGCGTGACGCCGCCGGCGCGGTTCTGGACGCTGACGCTTTACGACCGCAAGGGTCATCTCGTCCCCAATTCGCTGCAGCGCTACGGCTTCACCAGCCAGGAGATCGTGCGGCAGTCCGACGGCTCGTTCGAGATCCGCATCGCCTCGCGCTCGCGCGCCGGCAACTGGCTGCCGACCGGTGGCATCGAGCGCTACGCGCTGATGCTGCGGCTCTACGACACTCCGGTCGGCGTTGCCACACGCACCCAGCGCGACGCACCGATGCCCACGATCACGACGGCGGGCTGCTCATGATCCGGCTGTTGTTCACCATCGTTGCCGGCGTGGTGCTGGGCCTCGTGGTTCATCTCGTCAGCGTGCTGGCGTTGCCGCGGATCGCGACCCAGGATGCCTATTCGCGGCTGACGCCGATGACGAAGCTCAACGCCGTCACGCAGCTTCCGCTGGCCGATCCGCAGACCTCGCCGATGCCGTTCATGGACCCGGCCTTTGCGCTCGCGATCTGCCGCTACGATCTGTCGAACGGGCCGATCAAGCTGACGGTCCCCGTCAGCCAGGCCTACACCTCGGTGTCGTTCTACACCCGCAACGAGATCGCCTATTACGCCATCAACGATCGCTCCGCCGGCAAGAAGGTGATCGAGCTCGATCTGATGACCGAGCCGCAGCACAACGAGCTACCCGAGGACGAAGAGATCACCGCGGCCGACCGCCTGATCATCGACTCCCCCAGCACCACCGGCCTGATCGTGATGAAGGCGCTCGCCCCCGAGCCCGGCCTGATGCCGCAGGCGCAAGGCTCGCTCGCGGCCGCGAGCTGCGGACCGCAGACCGAGGCGCCGGCCAAGGCGGAAGCGCCGCGTGGACGCCGCTGACGCGCGCCGCTTCGGGACCGCAAAAACAAAAAGTCGAAAACAACCCCATGCACAGTAGCGTTGGCATTGAAATCATTAGCCATTTTTGTTGCATCAAATAGGCGTTTGCCGGACCGATACATCCCTGCCCGTCGCGCTGTTCGGATTTGACTCGTCGGGCAAAACACTGGCAGAATGCCACCATCGAAAGTTCACCCGCGCGGAGCAATCCGGCGCGGGTTTTTTGTTGGCGGAGCCTCAAACCGAAGATGGCTTGAATGCCTGCAGCTCGACTTCACCTTCAGGTCGGTGGCTGTAGTCCTGGCGAGTTGAGCCAATCATCTAACGACAAGCTTGTTTCAGCCCAGCGTGCGCGTCTGAGGACGGCATCTCTCACCGGCCCTGGCGGGAGCAGTTCCGCGGCTGAGCGAAGACGAACGGCCTCTTCTGCAAGACCCTCTTGGTGCGATTCGTTGAACTTGCGTCGGTGGCTCACTGCACGTCCGTTCCGGAGGAGGCGGGAGCGCAAGCAGCGTTCTCATCACCGATAACAGCCACTGATCGGGCGGTGACGTCGGAACGTAGATATTGGCGGAAGCTTCCGTCGGCGCACTAGTGCACACAAGCGGCAGAGAGCGGTTCACGTTGGCGGCACTTCCTCCTGCGGCATGTACGTGGATCAGGTCGGAGCCACCAAGCATCGCGTCCGCTAGCGCGGGGAACAAGGTGAAGGCATGCAGGTTGACCTTGCGGCAGGGAGAGTTGTCATGAACGAAGAGGAGCTGACCAGCAAAGCCGAGCGCGCGCTCGTTACCGTTGCGCTTAGCCTGACGATGCTGGTTCTTTGCATCGGAGCCCTGATCTATCGCTAGCCCGGCGCGACGGCAGCTGCCCGCGATGAAGAGCTTGGCTTGAAAGCGAGAGACGGTGCGCAACGCAGCTGTTGTATCACCACTGTCGCGGTCACCTGACGATGACCCGCCGAATCTTTGTTGTCGATGGGGATTATCGGCGCCGCGCAGCGGCGTCCGCTCGTGGTGCTCGGCAATCCCCACACGCTGACCAATTCGGTTTATCTCTCTGACGCCTTAGCCACTGTCTGGTGTTCGTCATGAGGTCGCTGCCGCCGCCCACCCATGAGCCGAAGTATTCGACGATGGAGAATTTGAGCGTTGTAAGGAGCCGGAAGCGGACCGCTCTCGCAAAGCGACCCCGCGACCTCGACGGCTCGCTTGGTACTTGCGGTGAGGTGCAACTGAAGAGCGGGCCGATGATCTCTCAGCCATTTTGCGATGCCGAACCCATCTCCGGCCAACTCCACGCTGCTGACAACGAGATCCACCGGAATGGTCCCTTCATCAAGCAACGCGATTGCTTCGTCTGCTGAGCGCGCCTCCAACACCTTGTAACCGCAGCCGCGTAGAAAATCGGCCAGCGCCATGCGGAGCAGCACGTCTTGCTGTGCAAGCACGATGGAACGGGGGGTGGCTGATTGGTTCGTTTGCATGCCGGACAACCGACGAGTGGCAGTCTTCGTTCCTTACCAACCGGCAATCGCTCTGATCCGCTGTACGACTTTCGGAAGGTCCCACGGTTTCGGAACAAAAAGATCGAATTCGGCGCCGGAGGGTGGTGCCTCCGATGATGTAAGTATTACTTTTAGAGTGGGAAAATCGCGTTTGATCAAAGTTGCGAGTTCCGCGCCGTCCATTGACCCTGGCATTCGAACGTCAGTCACGACCAGCGAAACCTGAGTCCCAGAGTGAAGAACGTCCAGCGCTTCGTCTGCATCGCCGCACTCGATCACCGCGAGACCGTTCTCTCTAAGTTCATCCGCGACCATGATGCGGACCAGCACATCGTCCTCAACGACGAGCACAGGACGCTTCGAAGCGGGATTGGGGTCGGTGTCGAGCATCCTGCCTGTGTTCACTTTTGCCACTCGTTCAATGGGTTGGCCGGAAATCTAATCAGTGCTCGGAGATTTTGTTCCACGGTGACGGCCCCCCTAAGGCGCAGCAGCCTTGCTAACCGTCCAGGTATGTTAACGCGTCCAGTTGCAAGAACGAGAGGAGCCTGGTTGTGGCCCACAGCGGTGATTGCCGCTCTCGAGACGACGACAGCTTCTGAGCTGAACCTGATGTTGTTTTCGGTCGAGTGCCCAGGAATTGAGTATGGCAGGGAGCACCATCTCAAGCATCAGACGACGCTCAGCGCGCGCTCATCGATCCTACCGCTCTTCAGTCGGATGCACCCATTTGTACGGGGTGATGCTTTGTGTCGCGGTCAGCCTGATCATGTGGGCAGGCGGCGCGGAACGTCCCTTTCGGCATGACCGGCACTTCCGGGACGCTACGAGCTTCCAGATCGGCGTATCCCGCGGGCGGCGGATCAGATCGAGCGGCAGGCTCGCTCGCGCCTTGCACCTGTTGCACTCGACCTCGAGCCAACGCATGCCGCCATTGAGGCATTGCGCGATTGTGGGGGACGGCTGCGCGGGACCCCCGTAGCCTTCCATCCGCACCGAGCAGGCTTCGGCTTCCGCCCGATCGGCTTCACGAACTGCTTTCGTGGCAACTTCGCGAGCGTGCTTGGCGGAAATCTCCGCCCCCATGATCCAGCCGCCCCAGATGATCTCTCGTGATTTCGTGCCCATGTCCTCCTATGAAGACGGCCCGGCTCGCGTTGACAAATTATCGATTGTTGGTGGGCTGGAACGGCCGAACACCACTACCCCTCGCGTTGTGGAAAACCGGACGGGCATACGAATCCTTCGCGCAGCATCGGCCAGACTTTGACACGTCGGGCAAAACACCGGCACAATGGCATCATCGATAAGTTCACCCGCGCTGAGCGATCCGGCGCGGGTTTTTGTTGGCGGAGCGTGGTTGCCGTGATCGGAAAAGCAATATCGTCTCACTCCAACGACGCTCCTTTGTCCCCTCTCGATATTTCCTGTGCAGAGGTGCTGTGCGGTTTCGTCGCAATGTTTCCAGGGAAATGAACTACTATAGTCAGAGCATCATGGCTTACGTCATCGACATTGATGCGCGCACCGTGCGCTTTGGTCTTCACGCCGGCCGCCTCCAAGCAGGCAGTTAGCCGGACGGTGTTCGCGCCGTCCGGGCTCTTTTCCAGCTTTCGTGACCTCCACTCGAGAGGTCGTCTTGAAGCAGAAGGAGTGCGCCGTGCTGCCTCTTCCAAAAATCGCACTGACCTCATCAGACTATCCGCGGCTCGAACAGCTCGCCCGCCTCGCCGTCCAAAAAGGAGATTTGGACGGGATATTCCTCATGCGCGAAATCAACCGCGCCAATATCGTCCCGGACGAAGCGGACGCCGTCCGTCCTTTCGTGACGATCGGATCATGGGTCACCCATTGCACGAATTGGGGCGTTCCGCGTCGCACCGTGCAACTGGTCTGGCCTGAGGAGTGCTGGTCGGATCCCGCCTGCATTTCGGTGTTGACCCCGCTGGGTACAGCTTTGATCGGACTGCAGGTCGGCGATCAAATGCCGTACTTCGTCGCCGGATGTCTGAATGTCGTCAGGGTCCAAAGCCTGACCCCATCGCATTCGAAGGTTGTCCCACTCTTCCGGAGGGGGCCGAGGCGGTCAGGCAACCCGTGCGATGACGACCCCGGACCAACCGCAGCATAGGAGCGACCAATGCGCAATTTCGAAGCTGAGAGCCGGCGAGAACAGCCGGCGTTGCCGCCGATCAAGATCACTGAGGACGAATCGCGGCGCCTCAGTTCCTTGGCCAATTCGAGCATGGATCTGTTTCCGCGAGTGGCCCATTTTCTGGCTCGGGAGATGGAACGTGCCACGGTGACGGACGAGAACAACTTGCGAGGCGTGATCAGGATGGGTTCGAAAGTGACCTATCGCGACGACGAGACGGGTGCGAGCCGAGAGATCGTGCTGGTCTATCCGCACGAGGCAAACATCGAGCTCAATCGGATCTCGGTCCTGACGCCTGTTGGAGCGGCCTTGATCGGCCTATCGCCGGGGCAGCGGATCGACTTCGAGACGCCACACAAGCGCACCAGGGGCCTGACCGTTCTCAATGTATCCGAATAAGCCCGTGTGATAGGTCAGATTGAGCATCGCCGTCTTGCGATGTGAGCGCGCCGCTCCAAAGGCATCGCACCCGGATCTGGCCCGACGCAATCAGCAGGGCCGTCACGACCGACAGGCATCGAACGTTCATGGCAATCTCCGGCAGGTGACGAAACGCTCATTTGGTCTCAACATATGTCAGATCATCGAACGGCGTCACGCTATCTGCCGGCGAACGTCACGAAGAGCTCACCGCTCCGCGGAACCGTGCCAGTCACGTCTTGAAACTCGCGAACAGCCTCGTTAGTCTCCTTTGCGTGGGGACCAAGCAGACTCCCCGTGAGGCCTCGGTCCAAGCTCTGCGCAGCACGCCATTTGTGGAGCTTGCGCATGGACACCGAACGACACCCTTCTCACCAACACACAGTCGCCATCCTCTCGCGAGGCGACGCTGCCGCGCGCCGCGATGCGACGGCGCAAAACAGCCGCTTCATCCGTGTCTTTGAAGCACTCGTCGCCGTCGGCATCGAGGCGCGCCCGGCAATCTACGACGAAAGCTTCGCCGAAGAGGTCCGCGAGCAGTTGCTTGCGGCGAGCGGCGTGCTCGTCTGGGTCGATCCGATCCATCAGGGCAAGACGCGCGTTGAGCTCGATCCCCTGCTGCGCGACGTTGCGGCGCACGGCGTGTGGGTCAGCGCTCATCCGGACGTCATTCTCAAGATGGGCACCAAGGAGGTACTCTATCGCACCCGCTCGATGGGGTGGGGATGCGACACGGCTTTATATCGAACCACCGAGGCCATGCGCGCCGAGTTACCGACACGGCTCGCCACCGGTCCGCGCGTGGTCAAGCGCAGCCGCGGCAACGGCGGCCAAGGCGTGTGGAAGGTCGAGAAGCTACCGGGTTTCCCGATGATAAAGGTGCTGGACGCGACCAAGGATGGCTCCGAGGAACTGACGCTGGATCATTTTCTCCATCGCTGCGCCGAATATTTCGAAAATGGCAGCGTGGTCGATCAGCCATTCCAGCCGCGCTTGAGCGAAGGCGTGGTGCGCTGCTATATGTCGGGCGATCGCTGTGCCGGCTTCGGCTATCACAAAGTCAAAGCCCTGGTCGACTCGCCGGCCGCCCGTTCCGAGGCGGGACCGCGCCTCTACACCTCGAACGCAGACCCGCGCTTCCAGCGGCTGCGTCGATTGATGGAAGAAGAGTGGACCCCTGGAATGATGAAGACACTGGACATCGACGAAGGCTCGCTCCCGGTCATCTGGGACGCGGACTTCCTGTATGGTCCGAAAGATGCGGACGGTGTCGACACCTACGTCCTGTGCGAGATCAACGCGAGCTCATGCTTCGCGATTCCCGAGGAGGCCCCGGCTGCGATCTCGCGAACGGTGAAGCAGCGGTTGACGCAGACTTAGAGGGCCAGTTCACGCACTTGGGGTCTCCGGCAGCGTGGGGGTGACCACCACGCTACCTCCGCTACCAGCTTCGCGCCCTCTCGGCTGGCTGTTGCGCGATATTCGCCGGCGCTGCTGTGCTCACGATAGTCGCCGTCGAAGCCAAGTGGACGACCCGACAGAAACCTGGCTGGCGATTTCCGGCAACCCGGGGTAGTTTTTGGAACGATTGTTCTTGGGAGGTCGACATGAGTAGTCCGCGCCGGGCAGCGCTTCTGCTCCTCGCAACGTCATTCGTCTTCGGCTTCGCCAGCCAATCCGCTTCGCAGACCGGGCCGGAAGCCGCACCGACCAAGGAGCAGCTCGCGCGCGACAACAACCTGTTCATTTCACTGGCGAAAAAGGTGCTCAAATGGGAAGAGCCGGCCGACCCGGTGCATATCGTCGGTCCCATCTATTTCGTCGGGACCAAGGGGCTGGGTGCGTTCCTGTTTACGACCTCAGAAGGCCACGTCCTCATGAACACGGGCATGCCCTCATCCGGTCCGATGATCGTGGATTCCATCCGGAAACTGGGCTTCAAGCCCGAAGACATCAAGCTCATGATCAACGGCCATGCGCATATCGATCACGCCGGCGCTTTCGCATTCTTCAAGCAGAAATTCGGCGCGCAACTCGCCGTGATGAAGGACGATGTGGCCGCGATGGAGAGCGGCGATCTCGGCGACTTCAAATATGCTGACGACTTCGTCTATCCCGCCGTCAAGGTCGACCGGATCTTGCGCGACGGCGACCAGATCAGGATGGGAGACGTTCTGCTATCGGCCTACCACACACCGGGCCACACGCGCGGTGCGACCACCTGGGTCGCCAACATCGTCGCGGACGGCACGGCATACGTCGTCGCCTTTCCCGACGGTGCCGGATTCAATCCGGGCTATCGGCTCGCAAGAGATCCGTCCTATCCTGGCATCGAAAACGACTATCGCAATACGCATCATTTTCTCGAGATGCTGAAGCCCGACATCTGGTTGGCCCAGCACAACGAATATTACGGCCTCGAGCGCAAGCAGCAGCGCGCAAAGACCGAGGGCGTCAAGGCGTGGATTGATCCCGAAGGCTATCGGCGCTTCATCGCCGAAAAGAAGCGGGATTTCGAGGACCAGGTCGACGAGGAGCTGGGCGTTCCAAAAGCACCGCCAAAATAGCGAGGCAACAATGCAGTTTCCTTGTTTTCTCTCGATTATCGCGGCGACGTTGTTGGCCGGCGAGGCCGCACTCGCGCAAGGACCGACTGCCGTAACGGTTCACAACTTCGTTCGCGCCGAAACCGATCTTTACTTCAGCAAGGCTGCCCGCGACGACGGGGCCTTCGGCAGGCTGAGGCATCGCCGCGATATGGCGTCGATCGAGAAGCAGGACGTGGTTCGGATGAACCGGGACACGCTGTATTCGTCGGGCGTGTTCGACATGGACGCCGGCCCACTTACGATTGCCCTGCCCGACGCCGGCAAGCGCTTCATGTCGATGCAGGTGATCTCGCAGGATCACTACACAATCGACGTCGCATACGGCCCGGGGAGCTTCACCTACGCAAAAGATCAAATCGGCACGCGCTATGTTTACGTCATCATTCGGACGCTGGCCGACCCCGAAAATCCGCAGGACATCAAAGCCGCGAACGGCGTGCAGGACGCGATCAAGGTCGAGCAGATCGGTCCGGGCAAGTTCGAGGTGCCGAAATGGGACAAGACGTCACAAGGCAAGGCTCGCGACGCGCTTTCCGCCCTCGGCGCGCTCGGCGGCACCGTCAACCGGTTCGGCAGGAAGGAGGATGTCGATCCGCTCGACCACCTGATCGGCACCGCCATCGGCTGGGGCGGCAATCCGCGCAGCGCAGCGGACTACCAAAGTTTCTATCCTCCGCAGAATGACGGCAAGACGGTGCATCGGCTCACGGTCAAGGACGTTCCGGTCGACGGCTTCTGGTCGGTCAGCCTCTACGACGCAAAAGGTTTCTTCCAGAAGAATCCACTTAACGCCTACTCGTTGAACAACCTCACGGCAAAGCCGGCCCCGGACGGCTCGGTTACCATTCAGTTCGGCGCGTGCGACGGAAATGTGCCGAACTGCCTGCCTATCATGCCGGGCTGGAACTACACAGCGCGCCTGTATCGACCGCGCAATGAGATCTTGAACGGAACGTGGACGTTTCCGGAAGCCAAACCCGTACGGTGATTTGCGAGCCGGCGCCAAAGCTCCTGGGCAAGCCGATCATGACGCGTTCAGATCAGATCGCGGCCTCCCAAATTGTCCCCGCCGCGCCCACAACAGCGCCAGCGGCCCCAGCGCGATACCAGCCGCGAGGACGCTGAACGCCAGCAGCCAACCGGTCGCGGTCTGCGGACCACCGGCCGCGTCGAGCGCGGCGCCGGTGCCCCAGGCCCCAAGTGCCGACAGGCCGAAGCCGACCGTCGAATGCAGGGCAAGCGTCGCGCCGCGATGTTCGGACACAGCTGCGGCCGACATGCCGGCGGTCAATGCGCCGGAATCCGCCGGCACCGTCAGGCCATAGGCAAGCAGCAGCAGGGCCAGCACCCATGCCGGCGCCGTCGTGTTGAGGCCGATGATCAGTGCGACGCAAGCCGACGCGATCATCACGACCGTGATCGCGCGATGGCGGCCGAATTTCAGCGCGGCCTCGTTGCCGAGGATGCTGGCGGGCATCGAGATCACCGCAAAGCAGAAGCTCAGCACGACGGGGCTCAACCATGACGGCGCGCCTTGGTGCGCGACGACGAAGGTCCAGAACCCGACCAGCCAGGTGCGGATGCCGTAGAGCTCGAAGCAATGGGCGCCGTAGCCGAAGATGTATCCGAGCGCCTCGCGGTTGGCGAAGACGGGCGCGAAGTTCAAGAGTCGTCCCGCCTTCGGCGCGGGCCGCTGCTCCTGCATGAGAAGGCACGCGACGACCATTGCGATCGGACCGAAGCCGGTGACAAGGAAAGCGGTCCGCCATCCCCAGCGATCGGCGATCAGCTGCGCGACCAGGAACGAGAGGCCGACGCCGACCGAGAAGCTCGACGTGTACAGCGTGACGGCGCGCGAGGTGTCGCCGGCGGGAAGCCGGTCCGTCAGCGCCTTCAGGCCCGGCATGTAGGCGCCGGCAAATCCGAGCCCTGCAAGGGACCAGATCGCGGTCGCGGACCAAAACCCTTGCGCGAAGAGTCCGAACGCTGCGGTCGCCAGCCCGCTGACGATTGAGCCCCAGAGCAGGACGAGGCGCGCATCGATCCGGTCGGTCAACGTCGTCAGCACGGGCACGGCGAGCATGTAGCCGAACGCGTAACCGCTCGCCATCAAGCCGCCTTCGGCCGCCGACAGTCCCCACGCCGGCATCAGATGCTGCGCCAGGTTCGCGGACAGCGTCACATGCGGCAGCAGATTGCCGACCTGGCCGATACACATCACCGCGATCAGAGACCGGCCGCTCAACTTACGAATGCTGCCCTCCCGCCCCCACGCCGAAACGGCGCACGAACCACAATGGGCAACTCTCCGGCTTTACCTGCAAGACCCAACTTCATGAACAACCGCAGCCCGAAGCGCCGGCCTTCTTTGCCGCCTCGTCGGCCGCGCAACAGGCCGTCGGTTCCTGCTTCGCCGGCCCACCGCAACATCCTGATGCGGCTTCAGTGGACTCGACGCTGCCGCGCGAGCAGACGCCGGTCTCCGGCAGCACGAGCTCCACCCTTGCGGCGGCTTTCTTGTCGCCGGCGAGATCGGCCGCAATCGAGCGCACCTGCTCATATCCTGTCATCATGAGAAAGGTTGGCGCGCGGCCATACGACTTCATGCCCGCCATGTAGAAGCCCGGCTCGTCGTGCGCGAGCTCGCGCGCGCCGTGCGGGCGCACCGTGCCGCAGCTGTGCTCGTTGGGATCGATCAGCGGCGCCAGGGCGACCGGCGCCTCGATGGCAGGATCGAGCCGCAGGCGCAATTCGGACAGGAACGAAAAATCGGGACGAAAGCCGGTCGAGACGATCAGCTCGTCTACGATCACGCTCCGTCCGCCGCAGCCCGAGCCGGCCGCGATCTCGAGACGGCCTTCGGAGTCCGACAGTTGCGTGACGCCGAATTCGGTTTCCACCCTGATCTTCCCGGAGGCAACGAGCGCAGCGAAGGCGCTGCCGAGCTCTCCACGTGCAGCGAGCTTGTCATTCCGGCCGCCGCCAAACGCCTTGGCGGGATCGGCGCCGCGCAACAGCCAGATGGCTTGCGTCCCCGGCGCCTCACCCGCGAGATGCACGAGATCGATCAGCGTGCCCACCGCGGAGTGGCCGGCGCCGAGCACCGCAACGGTCTTCCCGGCATATCGGGCGCGGCCGGCACCACGGACATCGGGCATGCCATAGGCGATGTGGCCGGCACATTCGCGCTCGCCGATCGCGGGCAGACCATTAGCTCCGGCCGGATTGGGCGAGAACCATGTGCCTGATGTATCGATCACCGCATCCGCGCGCAGCACTTCAGGACCTTTGCCGTTCTGGTAGCGGATTTCGAACGGCGCCTGCTCACGCCCCTTCGTCTTCGCCTTGTCGAAGCCGACGCGGCTGATGGCCGAGACGCGACTGGATGTCCGGACCACCTCGCGCAACGGCGTTCGCGTCGCAAGCGGCGTCAGATATCGATCGAGTAGTTCGCCGCCGGTCGGATAGGAGCTCGGGTCCGGCGAATTCCATCCCGTCGGCGCGAGCAGGCGCGCCGCGGCCTTGTCGATGTTGTACTCCCACGGCGAGAAGAGCTGGACCTGCTGCCACTGGCGCACCGCGTGCCCCGCTTCGGATCCTGCCTCCAGAACGATGGGCGACATGCCGCGTTCAAGCACATGCGCAGCTGCTGCGAGGCCGACAGGCCCTGCCCCGATGATGGCTACCGTCTTTGCGTCGCTCATGCCATTACTCCCATCGTTCTAGAACCATCGAATAATCAGACCCGAAAAAATGATCAGGCCGCCGTTTGCGTCGTCTTGCATCCGACTTCGTCTGCGCAGCACTCCGCCGCCAGGAAATCGACCAGACCCCGCATCGCGTCGAAGTTTGCGTGGCAGATCAGCGTCGTCGATTCCCGGACCTGACTGACGAGCCCGACCGAGACCAGGGTCTTGATGTGATGCGACAGCGTCGAGGCCGGGATTTTCAGCTTGTCCTGCAATCGACCCACTGGCATGCCCTTGTGCCCTGCCCGCACCAGGGCACGATAGATCTGGAGTCGCGTCCGGTTGCCCAAGGCTTCGAGGCGTGCTGCTGCGTCGTCGATCTTCATGGCCGCCAAGATGCGCCGGGTCGATAATTGCTGTCAACTTTATTTCTAGAATTTTCGAAATATGGATCCCGGCCAGCGGGGCCACATGATTTCCCGATTGACTTCCTTTTTATATTTCCATAAGTCTGGATATATGGAAACTGAAGAAGCCGTCCTCGCCCTCGCAGCCCTCTCCCAGTCGACCCGTCTGGAGGCGTTCCGGACGCTCGTCCGGCACGAGCCCGACGGCCTTGCGGCCGGCGATCTCGCCCGCCTGCTGGAAGTCCCGGCGAATACGCTGTCGGCGCATCTGTCGATCCTGACGCGCGCGCGCCTTGTCACCTCCGAGCGACACAGCCGCTCGATCGTCTACCGCGCCAACCTTGCCGAATTCCGCGACGTTGCGGTCTTCCTGCTGCGGGATTGCTGCGGCGGGCGGCCGGAAGTTTGCGAGCCGGTCGTCGATAGCCTTCAGGCCTGCTGCTCGCCAAAACGAAAGGTGCGAAGCCGTGTCCGATCGCATGTTTAACGTCCTGTTCCTGTGTACCGGCAACTCGGCGCGCTCAATCCTCGCCGAGTCGATCCTCCGGAAGGACGGTGCCGGCCGCTTTCGGGCGTTCTCCGCCGGCAGCACGCCAAAAGGCGCGGTACACCCGCTGGCCCTGCACACGCTCGAAACCATGGACTACCCAATCGACGGGATGCGTTCGAAGAGCTGGCTGGAATTTGCCGCTCCTGATGCACCTGTCATGGATTTCGTCTTCACTGTTTGTGACAACGCGGCCGGTGAAGCCTGTCCTCTTTGGCCGGGACAGCCGATGACCGCGCACTGGGGTATCGAAGACCCTGCCGCGGTGGAAGGCGCGGCGCTGGAACAACAGGCGGCGTTCAATGCTGCGTTCCGCTATCTCAAGAACCGGATCGGGACGTTCGTCAATCTTCCCCTGCGCAGCATCGACAAGCTCTCGCTCGGCACCAAGCTGCGCGAGATCGGCCGCTCCGACGGTGCGGCACGCTCGACCCCGGAGGCCGGCTGATGGACCAGTTCGACCTTCCGCGCCGCCTCGCGGCCGAGGCGCTGGGCACAGGTATTCTCGTCGCCACGGTGGTCGGCTCCGGCATCATGGCGGAGACGCTGACCAAAGACGTCGCCCTGGCGCTTCTCTGCAACACGTTGCCGACCGGCGCCATTCTGGTCGTCCTGATCACCGTGCTCGGACCGATCTCCGGCGCGCACTTCAATCCGGCGGTCACGCTGGTCTTCACCGGCAAGCGCGAGCTGCCGGTGAACGAGGCTGCGCTTTATGTGGCCGCGCAGATCGCCGGCGGCATCGCGGGAACCATGGCGGCGCATCTGATGTTCGGACTGCCGCTGATCGATCTCTCGACCAAGATGCGAACCGGAGGATCGCAATGGTTCGCCGAAGCGGTCGCCGCCTTCGGCCTGGTCGCGACGATCCTGGCCGGCATCCGGTTTCAGCGGACGGCGGTCCCCTGGCTGGTCGGCCTGTACATCACGGCGGCCTACTGGTTCACGGCCTCAACCTCGTTTGCCAATCCGGCGGTAGCCATCGCAAGGTCGCTGACGAACACGTTCTCGGGCATACGTCCCGCCGACCTGCCCGGATTTATTCTCGCGGAGCTCTGCGGAGCTTTTGCCGCCATGCTGTTGATGAACTGGCTGCTCGGACAGCCCCAGGCGCGAGGCCCCATCCCAATCGCGGAGACTACCTCATGAGCGTCACGATCTATCATAACCCCGCCTGCGGCACCTCGCGCAACACGCTGGCGATGATCCGGCAGAGCGGCGCCGAGCCGGTCGTCATCGAATATCTGAAGACGCCGCCATCCCGCGAAAAGCTGGTCGAGCTGGTCAAGGCCATGGGCATCTCCGTTCGCGAGTTGCTGCGGGAGAAAGGCACGCCCTACAAGGAGCTCGGCCTCGACGACACCAAATGGTCCGACGACGAGCTGGTCGACCAGATGCTCGCGCACCCCATCCTGATCAACCGTCCGATCGTGGTGACGGCCAAGGGCACGCGCCTGTGCCGGCCTTCGGAAGCCGTCATCGATCTCCTGGACCATCCCGTCGGCCGCTTCGTGAAGGAGGACGGCGAGGTGGTCGAAGCGCGATAGGCTTAAGGGGCGCCTGTCTTGATGGTCCCGCTCGGCCATATCCACGCCGCCTATGTTCGCAGCCATTTCGGCACCGCCGAGATGACGCTGTGGGATTCACCACGGCGCGACGAGATCGCTTTCGGGTTCGTGATGGCGACCGGCGGCCGGCCTCACGCGCGCATCGGGGGCCTCGCGGCATCCGCGATCTTCGTGCACGACGGACAGCGCTGACGGGCGCGATCAATGCGCGTTGCAGCGGCAACGCTCGTAATCGACGGGATCATGGCTGTTGACGATCGTGACGTGGTCGCCGTGGTTCAGCTTCAGCGCGCGCAGCCGGGCCTGGCTGGCGATCCGCATCTTGCGGTCCATATCGGCACGGCGCTGGAAATAGCCGAGCACCAGCGGCATGCGCGGCGATGCGTCGAGCTGGCCGTGATGGAAATAGCTGTCGCCGGCATGCAGCAGCCAATTGGCGCCTGATCGCACCGCGATGCCGCAATGGCCGAGCGCCTCGGCGGAGCAGTTTCATGCGCTGGCCCGCCGCATCATCGACGAGGCCGATGCCGCACGCAGCATGTTCAGGAGACCGAGCACCAAGACCAATGTGACGCTCGGCCTGATGCGCACGCTCGACGTGCCCCGGACGATCGCACTGCTCAAGCCGCTGACGGCGCGCGGCGACATCACGCTCCGGCTCGTCGACAGCGACGAGCGCGCCGACGCGCGGATCATCGCCAAGAGCATGCTGCGCGCTGACGAACATTTCGTGGCGCTGTGGAGCGAACGTTATGTCGCAGCGTTGCCGCCGTCGCATCCGTTGGCACTGAAGGAGAAGCTTCGCACTGCCGATCTCGCCGGCGTCCCCTTGATCGACCGCTGCCATTGCGAGCAAAGCGCATTCTTCGGCCGCGACCCGCAGGCCCGACGCGAGATCGAGGTCAAGGTCAGGCGCGAGGTCGGGGTCGCCTATCGCGCATCCGTGTCGCTACCGGATGCGCTGAAAGATCTTGTCGGGAAGCTGCAGAAGCAGAAGCAGAAGCAGAAGCCGGCCCGGAGCATGCGCCGGCCTTGAACGCGGAGCTATCCGAGCAAGCCTTTCAGTCCGGCATAGATGGAGCCAACGCCGGTTGCGGCGACGCCGGCCAGCGGCCCGACAGTCTGCATGAGGTCCTGTATCAGGCGGGCGCGGCGGCGCAGCTGTTCTTCGCCGACATGTTGCCCGAGCAGGCGCGCCATGCGAAAGGCGAACGCGTTGGGCTTGCCGCCCTGCGTCAGCACTCGCGGCAGGACCTGGAAGATCACGACGCTCAGGATGTTCCCCGAGACAAAGGCGAGCAGGATGCTGGCGCCGTACTCGAACACTTCCCGCCATTCGATCCAGGCTTCCGGCAGGATCGGGACATGATCGTGAAGTCCAGTCACCGTCAGCATCGCGATGATGCTGACGCTTGCGGTGAGGAACGCCAGTGCGAATGCCGTGAGAGCGGAGACCCGGTGCAGCGGATAGGCGAGGAATCCGAACAGGAGCGGTATGGCGATAGATGCGATCCTCAGCGGGATCGGCGACACGTTGAAGGTGATGGTCACGAGCACATGGGCGATTACCAGCAGCAGAGACGGAATCGCAAGATAGAGCACCGCATGCGTTCCGTAATAGCGAAGCGGATTCTTGTAGCGCTCGAGCCGGACATTGACGCGATCGAGATCGCGCCTGAGCCTTTCCAGATCGGCGACGATCTCCTCGATCTCGAGCAGTATCGGGCGTATCGCACGCAAGTCCCGCGAGCAATGCTTGCAGGCGATGGCTTCATCCTTGATGGTCTCGGCGCAAAACGGACATTCCATCGCTAGCGCGAATGCCTCCGTCTCATGACGGCCTCAATCTCGTCTCTGGCCCGCTTTAGCTCGTCGCGCAAATGCTCGCGCTTGCGCAGAAGTTCGTCGCGCTCCGCAACCAGCGTGGCGGGAGCGGCAATGTCACGCCCGCAGGATGCGCAAACCAGCGCGCCCTTCGCATTTCCCGCCAAGCAGTAAAGGCACGTCACTTAGGTGCGACCTTCAAAGTAAAGATGGTCGTGCCCGGGCGGCCGTCACTGTCCTTGACGTCGACACGCACCGTGTATTCGCCCGGCGGAAGTTCTGCGTCCTGCATGTTGATGCCGTCGAGCTTGACGAAGGGTTTGACTCGGGGCGTCAGATCGACGTTCGGCGTTCGAAGGAAGATCATCCTGACCGAATCCGGATCAATCTTTGCGCCGCCGAACGACTCGAATTTCAACACCAGCTGCATCGGCGAATTGACGGAAGCGCCAGGGGAGACGAATTCCACCTTCGGACCGCGCAGGATGCCACGGCGGTCGGCCGCAACGGCGCCTTTCGGAGGCGGCAGCTTCGCTTCCTCTTCCGTAATCAATTGCGTGGCGCGCGACGGGCCCGAGAACAGCAATCCCCCGGCCACGAAGCCGAGCAAGACAATCCACTTCATTTCCGCTGCACCCCTTCCCCCGTTGTCAACGCAAGCCGCCATCGCCGATGATTGTATACGGCGCCCAGAACAGCGGATGCGCATAAGTAAATTCGGTCCTGCCTTCGCTGTTGAGATAACCCGGACCATCGACGAGGGCCATCGCCGCTTGCCGCAGCGCCTCACTGCGTGACAGCTTGGGATCTTCGGCCTGCCGCTTGAACAAGTCGGTCACCAATTGCCGCGCCGACTGCGAATGCACCGACCAGTTCGTCACCAGCAGCGCGCGCGTTCCGGCATAGAAGAATGCGCGGCCGAGCCCGGATGCCGCCTCGGCCCCGGCGCCGGCGCCCGCCCCGGTGTTGCAGGCCGACAGAATGACCCAATCGGCGTCCAGCTTGAGGCCGA
Source organism: Bradyrhizobium sp. MV1.5 (assembly GCF_055807615.1). Classification (NCBI taxonomy): domain Bacteria; kingdom Pseudomonadati; phylum Pseudomonadota; class Alphaproteobacteria; order Hyphomicrobiales; family Nitrobacteraceae; genus Bradyrhizobium; species Bradyrhizobium sp. MV1.5. Next base: position 241,639 of record NZ_JBVVPL010000005.1, read on the forward strand.
GGATCTCCTCCATGGTCAGAAGTCCGTCGCCGCCCTCACCCGTCACCGTCGGCGAAGACAAAGCGAGCGCCGGCTGCGTCAGCCCGTTCAGCTCGCCCGGGACGAGGCCATGCGTCGCAAAGGCCACGATCCTGAAACCGGAAAGATTCATGGTCTTCACCGCGCTCTCGGTGGCGTTCTTGCCGAGGAACAGCACCTTCGAGGGGTCTGCCTGCAGCGCCAGCGCAATCGATTTCAACTCATCGGCGGTATCGGGCAGTCGTGGCAACATACCAAGTTCCGCGCTGTCGACGCCTTCGAGCTTGGGACTGTTGCGCCGCCTCAGCGGCCCACCGCGCGTGATGTTGCCGCTGGCGTCGGCGACCTGAACCTTCTCCCCCCCGCCGTCCGCTTCGGCCTGCTGATCCCTGTTGAAATAGGGATCACCGAAGGCGACGAGGTCCCCGCGACCGGGCTTGCCCGGTGGCAATTGCCGTAGCGTGCGCAACGCCGCCGCCGACGGCACCGTCGATACGGCATGAGTCCGCGCCAGCCACGGCACATTTCGGTAACCGATGAAGAGCGGGTCCTCGTCCGCGGCCACCTCTGCCGGCGCCGTCGGCAACAACGACAACGGCAGCAACCCCAGCGCCCCGTTGGTCACGACGATCAGGTTTCTGGCCGGTTTCCAGCCGCTCTCCACCGGCTTGAGCAGCAGCTCATAGAGCTCATGGCCGAGCTTGAGGTCGAACGGCGGAATGTCCGAGATCATGGCTGCCTGCGGCTCGAGCGCCTCGCGCAGCTTGCGAATCTTGCTCTCGATGTCGCCGATCCTGGCTTGCACGGCGGCGAACGCCACCGGCCCCGACTTCGGCACGGCCCAGACGAAGCTGCCGTTTTGGCCAAAATAGAAGGACAGCATTGCCTCGTTGTCGGCAAGCGTCGCGCGGATCTCTGCGACGCTCGGCGGCCGGGGCGAGACGAGATCGGCGTAAGAAGGAAATTTCTGCTTGATCTGCTGGCGCGCCTTGTCGCGTTCGCCGCGCAAGGCCGCGATCGAAGCCTGGATCTGCTGAACGCCCTTTTCGTCGCGTTCCGCCGAGGGAAGCGCCAGCACGTTGTTGAGTGTGCCGAGCTGGGCGTTGACCTGTTTGGTCAGGTCCTGCTCCTTGCGGACGAGCTCGGCGAGCGCGGGATCCTTTGCTGCTGTGCGCGCACTGGAGGCCGCGAGCGCCTGCTGCACCGAACGACCACGAACGGCGTCGGCAAGACTGAAGGTCTCCTCGCCAATGCCGTTGCCCTCGGCCCTCGCGAGCAGCAGGAGATAGCTCTCGACGATTGCCTGCAGCCGCTGGCTGCGCGCCGCCACCACACTCGTGTTCTCGTCATCGGCGTTTTCGTTGGCGTTCGCCATCATGACCGGAATGGCCGCCTTGAATTCCCGGATCGCGTCGGCGTCGCGTCGCGCGCGCATCAGGCCGACCGCCAGGGTGCCGCGCGCCGAAGCGGCATCGAAATGGTTTTCCCCAACCCGGGCGATCTGCTTCTTGACGAGTTGCTCGGCCGCGGCAATGCCTGCGTCCAGCTGCCCGGAATTATACAGCGAGAGGATGCGAGACGGATTGAGCTCGAAGACCTGACGGCGCTGCGGTTCCCAATTGGCGATCGCCCGGTCGATGCGCGCGAACAGCTCGTTTCCTTCGGCGTTCTTGCGCTCAAGCGTCAGAATGCCGGCGAGCTGCGCGAGCAATTGCACCGTCGACTGGGAATCGTCTGGCACGCCGACCGTCCTGTTGATCTCCAGAGCGACACGGCCCAATTGCTCGGCTTCCTCGTAGCGACCTTGCTCGACGAGGATACCGGCGAGTCCCATCACGTAACGCGGCGTCACCGGATTGTACTTGCCGGTATCCTTCAGGCGCGAGAGCAGCGCGCGGCGTGCGTCGACCTCGGCTTCGGCCAGCCGGCCCTGCCGCGCCTTCATGCGAGCCTGGCTGAGCACGAGGTTGTCGATTGCCTGCAGCATGACGGTTTCCGCCGGGGGATTGTCCGAGTCCATCACGCCCTTCATGCCCGCACGCTTGCGCTGCTCCGACACGCGATAGGCGGCCTCGGCCTCCGCAAACTGCCCGCGCGCTTCGAAGATCAGGGCCCGTGTGGCCTCGAGCTCCCCTTCCCAGTTCTGTCCCAGGCGCGCGTAGGAGGCGCGCCAGTTCGGATGACCACTGGTACGCGCTTCCTGGATCGCGGACTGGGTGCGGCGCAGATAGCCTTCTGCCTGGGCGACATCGCCCATTTGGATGAGGTTGCCGGCCACGGACCTGTTGGCGCTCAATTGGTAGCCTTTTGCCCCCGGCTGGGTGGCCGTCTCACGCAACAAGCGCTGGATAACCTCGAGCGATCGTTTTGGATCACCGGCTGCAGCGTATTGCAGCGAGAGAAGCTGCTGCATGCGGCCCATCATGTTGGCCTCGACCGCACCACGGCCGATCTCGACGGCCTTGCCGGCGTCGCCGATGGACTCGGCGAGGCGGCCGAGCTGCGCGCGCGCATTAGCGCGGTCGAAATAGAATTGCGCGAGATCCGCGCGGGATTCCTTTCCCGTCGGTGTCGAATCCGCATCCGCCTTCAGCTCCGCGAGGAGTTTCGAGTCGGGCTTTTCGCTGTCGAGGATCGCGGTGATGTCGGCGATGGTGCGGGGCGGCGCGACGAAATCCTTTGGCAGCGCCGTGCCGGGTTCGAGCTTGGGTGCAGCTTCCTTCGGAAGCTCGACCGCGACGTTGGCGCGGCCATTGGCGGCGTTCAGGGCCGCCATCACACAGGCCCTGACTTGAGGCGAGGCCTTGGCGCGGCAACCCTCGAGATCGGCGCCGGCTTTGCGGCCCCCTTGGGCCTGCATGCAAGCGTGCACGATCGGCTTGCCGACGGTCATCCGGCAATTCTCAATCGCGGCCTCCTTGGTCAGTGCGGCGGCGGAGCAGGTTGATCCCAGCAGAACGGCAAGGACCAGCAGGAGGCGGGGGGAAACGGCCAGACGGCTCTTGCAAGGACGCGCGGCGTCTAAGCTCATCTTGAAGGACCTTCGGAAAAATGACTTTGAAGAAACGGGGCTATCCTATCCAGCCGGCCCGGGAGGACAAGGGCCATCATGCGGTTCCCTGATCGCCTCGACAGGCCTGGACGGCTACGGACGGCACGGTCCCCTGGATCGCGCACAGACAGGCGGCTTCAGGCCGACCGCGATTGATGGGCCGCAGGGTAAGATGACCGCCCTCGGACAGGCTGCGGGGCTGCGCGGATCAGCCCTTCGAGATCACCGCGCGGCCGTAGGGCGGCTGGGCCGCGACTGGCGGGTTGGCGGTCTGGGCGGCGAGTTCGCCGATCAGGCGGTCGGCATCGGCGGCCATGCCGTCGGGCGCCTGGATCACCAGCCGCTCCAGACCCCAGCGATAGGACGAGACGCGCTGCTCGAGGCACTGCTGCACCCACTGGATGATCAGCGAATTCTCCTGCATGCGCTCGACTGCGTCCTCCTTCTCCTTCGGAGAGAGGGAGGAGACACGCGCCATGCTGGCATTGCGCTTCTTGTCGAGGTCGATGACGCGGATCGCGGAGGCGAAGAACGGCTCGAAGCGGGTGATGTCGTTGCGCACGTCCTCCATCAGCTGCGCATAGCGCGAGGAATGCGAACGGTGCGGCTCGTCGATCAGCGTGCGTCCGTACATGGTGCGGTCGAACACGATCTTTTGCCGCCACGGCGAGGGCAGCGCCTTGTAGTCGCCGAACACGCTCTTCCAGGCTGGCCGCGACAGTGGCGGCTCGATCAGGGGATAGGCGAGGTCGCGGAGCTGGCGCTCCTCGTCCGTGAGCTGGAATTGGGATGGCTTCAGGCCGATGCTGGAGGTCACTTCCGCGCCCAGCCAGCGATGCATGTCGTCGCTGCGCATGTCGGCGCGGGTCCGGCCGAAATCACCGCCGCTACAGGCGGCAAGCGTCGCGCCCAGTGATGCGAGCATGATGGCCGTTACGACGGGCCGGATCTGGCGGAGGTTCTCCGGCATTGCAAAGGCCGAAGGCTAGCGGCGACGACGACGGCGCCCCGGCGCTGTGCCCTGCTCCGGCCCGTGATCGCCGCTGGTTTCGTCGCTCTCGCGCTCGATGCGGATCACGGGAAGGATCAAAATCGTGCCCATGTCCGCGCGCGGAGCCACGTCTCCCGACGCGCCCACCCGGCGACCGGCCGGAAATTCGATGATGGTCCCCATATCAGCTCTCTTCAATTGCCACGCGACCCGGCGCGCCTCTGCAACATGGCGATCATTAAGATCAGTTCATGGTTAACGGGGTGTAAACGTGCCGGCGGGACCGTAACCGCACGGGCGGGACCCGGCGTCCCGTTGCGGCACGAGACCGATTCAAAGCATGCGTTCGGCTTCACGCCTCGTTTTCCTTAACGAGCCTTTAAAGGAGCCCGCGATAGGCTGACGGCGAGTATCTTTTCCAGGTCGCGTATCTCCATGACCAAGTCGTTGTTTCCAGGATTCGACGGGCTGATGACCCTCTCCCGTCGCGAAGGCGTCGATGTTCGTCCGACGCTGCTGCGCGTGCTGACCGACCTCTACGTCCAGTCGAGCACCCACAGCGACGACGAGCAGCGCCAGTTCGTCGAGCTCGCCACGCGACTGATCGACCAGGTCGACGACGCGACGCGCGCGGCCGTCAAGGCGCGGCTTGCGATCTATCCGTCGACGCCGGCCCCGATCAAACAGAAGCTCGGACTGTCGGCCGCGCAGGAGGGCCGCAGGGTTCCGCTCGCGCGGGAAATCCCGGCGCCCGCGCCGCCGAGCGCGCGCTGATCCTGCACAATCTGGCGCAGACCCCGCTGAAGGCCGCGCCGCGGATTCCGACCGTGCGCGCCAAGCGCGCGATCCAGATCCTCGAGATGGCGGCGATCGCGGGCGATGTCGAGAATTTCACCTCCGAGCTCGGCGACAGCCTGATCCTGCCCTCGCGCGTCGCAGCCCAGATCGTCGACGATGCAAGCGGCGAAGCGCTCGCGGTCGCCGCGCGCGCACTCGACATGCCGAGCCCGGTGTTCCAGCGCATCCTGCTGTTCTTCAAGCCGGAGATCGGCAACTCCGTGACCGACGTATACCGGCTGTCGCGTCTTTACGATCGTCTCAGCGACCGCTCGGCTCTGGTGATGCTGGCCGCCTGGCGCGGCTCGACGCTCGCCGTCACCCGCGCCAAGTACCAGCCATCGCTGCACGACAGCGAGCGCCAGCGCGCGCGTGCGGGCGCAAGCCAGACGCGCCCGGGCGTACAGCCCGGCTCCGCGCCCGCGGTGCGGACGGGGACTGACGGATCGGATCGTTAGGTCTTCGCCAGCTCGAGAAAATGCCGCCCGGCGCGGTCTTCGGTCTCAACGATCCAGATGTCGGAGTCGAAGCGGATCTCTTTGTTCAGGCGCTCCTCCACCGCGGGCTCCGGCATCGGCTGCGGCGCAAGCGGCACGAAGAAGCGATCGACCGGCCGACCGTCGTCATAAGAGGTCTGCGGCGCCGGCACGTAGAGCATCGCATTGCCGTCAAGCAGCGAGACCTTCACGAACACCGCACCCGCCTCCTCCGCGCCGCGACGACGCACCGCGCCGTACACGCCCTCGGTCTGGCACCGGCGCAGATAGGCTGAGACCCAGATGTTTGATTTCAAACGCATGCGCGCACGATAAGCCAGCGCGGCAATGAGCACCAGCCTTCGGGCTTCGGTCTCGGCGAAGCGTAGACTATTCGACGGGGTGGCCGATCGCGGCGCCGAGCTCGCGGAGCAGGCGGTCGGACAGCTGGCCGGTGACCTGCATCTTGTGCTCGCGCTCGAATTTCTGGATCGCGGACTGGGTCTCGGCGCCCATCGCGCCTGTGATCTTCAAATTCCCGTAGCCGTATTCGGACAGCGCGCGCTGCACGCCGGCGATGCGCCGCGCCGCCGAGCCCTGATGCACGGGGATCGGCGCCGGCGGACGCGCGACGGAGGGCGGCGCCGAAATCGTTTGCTTGACCAGATTGGTCATGGGATCGCCCGAGCGCGGCGTCGATGCGGTCGCCTCGACGGGCCTCTCCGGCGGCTTTTCCGCAGGTCTGGGCTCGGCAGATCTGGACTCAGCACGAAACTCCGTCGCTCTCGGCTCGAGCGGCGAGGTATCGGCCCCGACGGGACGCGAACGGGGCAAAGGGTTCGACAGCGCCAGGGACGACGGTGCGGGAAGATTGATCACGGTGCCGAACATCGGCGCCGGATGCCGGCCGGTCTGGAGGAACAGTGCATTGGCAACGATCGCGCCGATGGCGGCAACGGCGACGAGACCGGCCAGGGTATCCTTGGGGCTATGCAGCAGCACGCGCAGCACGAGATTGCGCTCGGTCTCGACATCGATCACCGCAGCCTTGGCGCCACGGCGGCGCGGAGCGGCTTCGTTCTTGGCGGACTTCTTAGGCACTTTTCTTCACCAGAGCGGGTTGGTCCTGAACTTGGTCGTGAGAATGGTCCTGAAGTTCGTGGTGCTGAAGTTCCTGGCGCAGCACCGGCGTCAAGGTCGCGATCTTGCTCTCGCTCGCCTTGCTGTCGGACATCTTGGCCTCAGAGGTTTTGGCATCAAAAGTTTTGGCCTGCGGCGTGTAGACCAGCGGCAGCTTGACGGTGACGGCAGTGCCCTCGCCGAGCCTGCTTTGTACCGTCAATTCGCCGAGATGCAACGCCACGAGGCTCTTCACGATCGAAAGTCCGAGGCCGGTACCTTCGTGACGGCGCTGATAAGTCTTGCCGGCCTGGAAGAACGGCGCGCCGATGCGCTTGAGATCGTCAGGCGCGATGCCGATTCCGGTGTCGCTGACGCGCAGCGCAAGCTGCGAGCCCGAGACCGCTGCCGTGACGGTGACCTGACCGCCGCGCTCGGTGAACTTGACCGCGTTGGCGACGAGGTTGAGCACGATCTGCTTGAAGGCACGCGGATCGCCGGTCATGACAGGCAGGTCCTGCGGCGCATCGGTGACGAGATCGACGCCGTTCTCCCGCGCCTTCAGCGCCAGCAGATTGCAGCAATGCATCAAGGATGCACGCGGCGCGAACGGTTCCGACGCCATCTCGAAATTGCCCGATTCCATCTTGGACATGTCCAGGATGCCGTTGACGACCGAAAGCAGATGCTGGCCGGAATCGTTGATGAGCTGGGCGTATTCCCTCCGCTGGGCCGCGCCCAGCATCAAGGTCTGCTCCTGCGTGATCATCTCGGAGAAGCCGATGATGGCGTTGAGAGGCGTGCGCAGCTCATGGCTCATGGTGGCGAGGAAGCGCGTCTTGGCCGCGTCGGCCGCCTCTGCAGCGCTGCGCGCCTGATCGAACGCCTGCTCGGAGAGCTTGCGGTCGGTGACGTCGCGCATCACGGCGACGACATCGGCGTCTCGCGCGGCATCACGGCCCATATCCTGATCGAGCGGGCGGCAGCGCATCTCGACCCAGATGAAATCAACCTGGCCGCGCTCAGAGCCGGCACGCTCCCGGCGCAACCGGAACTCGACGCTGCGCACGTCGCCGCGCGCGGCATCGGACAGCGCCGTCAGATACGCCGGCCGATCGGCGACATGGACGCGATCGAACAGACCGTGGCCGAGCAGTTGCGCGACGGGCACGCCGAGCATGGCTTCCACCGCCGGTGAAATGAACTGCACCGCGCCGTTGCGCTGATGCCGCGAGATGACGTCGCTCATGTTCCGGGCCAGGAGGCGGTAACGCTCCTCCTCGCGCGACAGCAGCGCTACGCTGGTGCGCGCGAGCGATTCCGCACCGAAGGCAAGGCCTGCGGCATAGAGCGTCGCCGAGGCGACGCCGAACGCCATCAGCACCCCGCGTTCCGCGGCGCTGGTGTCGCCAATCGACAGCCAGCCGAGCTGGCTGACGAGGATCAGGATGCCCGCGCAGGATAGCGCCAGCAGCGAGGCGAAGGCCGCGACGCGGCGCGAGGCCGACAGCGCAGCTTCGAGGGGGACCACGACCAGCCAGATCGCGGCGAATGATTCGATGCCGCCGGTCGTCACCGCGACCGCCATGATCAGGCCCGCGAGCGCCAGCGACGACAGCACATGCGCGCCTTCGTAACGGCCGGTGCGCGACAGGAACCAGGACAACAGGATCGGCGCAATCAGCCAGGCGAAGGCTGCGACCTCGATCGCGCTCGGCGCGCCGCGCATGGCGAGATAGACCGGGAATGCGGCGAAGGCGGCCAGGCTGCCGAGCAGCCGCGGGGCCATGAAGGCACGATGGCGCGCTCGCGTCAGCGCGTCGTAACGCGCGGAGGGATGCAGCAGCGCATCGAGACAATCGCGGATGATACTCAAAACTGTCACGGGTCTCGCGCTTCGGCTCATTCGTCGGGAAGACGCGCCGGAACGCCTCCTTATCGTTGAGCCACCGTGTCAGAGCGACCTTAAACGAACACTAAGGCAGCGCGGCGGGCCGCCAGACACCGCGTCATCGCAGGGCTTTTTAGACGATTTGACGACGTCATCAGCGGGGATGGTGAACACAGGGTTTCACCGTGATCCGCATGGTTTCGAAATGGTGGACGGGCGTGGCGGCAAAATCACGGGCGTGGACGTCAATCGAAAATTTACGACGCCGTCGATAGCAAAGATTCTTGAGTCAATTTTCCGCGAATTAAGCGGAAGGCAATCACTTGCGATTTATCGAGAGTTGCTAGGTCCGACACCCGCGGAGATCGCCGCGGCGGGCTCTAACATACAGGTCGCAAGATGCGCTTTCTGCTTCGCATCACATTCTGGCTCGGGCTGGTGCTGGTGCTCCTGCCGCGGGACAAGACGCCCGAATCGGACAAGCTGCCGCAGATCGGCGCTGCCGACGCGGTGCAGGCTGCGACCGCGGCCGTCTCCGACATGACCCAGTTCTGCAAGCGCCAGCCCGCAGCCTGCGAGGTCGGCGGACAGGCCGCGACCATCATCGGCCAGCGCGCGCAGGACGGTGCGAAGAAGATCTACCAGATCATCAACGACAAGAAAGAGCAGCTCGAGAAGACCGACAAGAAGGCGCCCGACCACACCGGCTCGATCGCGCTGGCCGGCGAAGGCGATACCGCAACCAGCGAGGCGCCGCGCGACACCCTGTCCCAGGACGACCTCGCGCTGGAATGGCGCGGCCCGGCGCCCGCGACGGCGAATTAGCGCCCAAACCCTATCGATTTCGGCGCTTCGCGTCCCTATATTGGCCTGAACGGGAACTTTGGGCCAGCATGACGACGATCGACGAAATCAGGGACAATTTCGAGATTCTGGACGAGTGGGACGACCGCTATCGGTACGTCATCGAGCTCGGCCGCACCCTGGAACCGATGTCCGAGGCCGAGCATTCGGCCGAGAACAAGGTGAATGGCTGTGTCAGCCAGGTCTGGCTTCAGAAGCTGATCGATCATCGCGATGGCGGCGCGCCGATCCTGACATATCGCGGCGACAGTGACGCCCACATCGTGCGCGGGCTGGTCGCGATCGTGCTGTCGCTTTACTCCGGCCGCACGCCGCAGGAGATTCTTGCGACCGACGCCATTGCCGTATTCGACGAGTTCGGCTTTCGCGATCACCTGACGCCGCAGCGTTCCAACGGTCTGCGCTCGATGGTCGAGCGCATCAAAACCGACGCGAAAGAGGCGCTCGCGGAAGCGTCATAGAAATTCTACTTCCGCTTCCGCTGCTGCTGTCCCAGTCCCATCTGCTTCGCAAGCTGCGAGCGGGCCACCGCATAGTTCGGCGCGACCATGGGATAGTCGGCCGGCAGTCCCCATTTCTCGCGATATTGCTCCGGCGTCATGTTGTACTGGGTGCGCAGATGGCGCTTCAGCGACTTGAAGCGCTTGCCGTCTTCCAGACAGACCAGATAATCGGGCGCGATCGACTTCTTCAGCGAGACCGCCGGCTTCGCCGGCTCGAGCGGCGCCGTCTCGGTGCGGCCCGACGAAACGCGCACCAGCGCGCCGTGCACCTGGCTGATCAGGTTCGGAATCTCAGTTGCAGGCGTCGGATTGTTGCTGAGATAGGCCGACACGATGCTCGCCGTCAGCTCAATGAAATTCTTAGCCCCGGCATCCGACATCGGCCCCGCCTTTCTCCACCTTGCGTCTCACGGGAGAGACGACGTCAGAGTATTCCATGTCAACAATACGTTCGGCTGAATGGAACGACTGAGGAGTATGGGCCGATTTACTGACGAAGCAACAAGAACGCCAGCGCTTTACTTTGCCTGCGCCAGCGCTCAAGCCCCGCGCTGGTCAAGGTGGGAGCGCAGCTCGTCGATCGAGGCAAAGCGCATCATCCCCTCCGGCATCTGGGCTTCGATCGAGCCATCGGAGTAGAGCGAATAGGCCATGCCGTCGACGATGCCGGATTTGAGCACGGTCACGGGCGCCTGTTCGGCCGCGGCCGCCGGCTCCGGTGCGGGCGGCGGAGCAGCCTCCGCGAAGGTCGACGGCGAGCGCGGTGGCGGGCGCCGCGAGGCGGGCGGCGGCTCCGGAGGCCTCACACGGTCCGGCTTCGGCCAGGCGTCGTCAAAGCTCGCAGGCGGCGTCTCCGGAGCGGCAGGCTCCGCGGATGGCTCGGCATGCGGCAGGGGCGGCAAGCCCTCGCCGGTCTTCGCCTCCGCGCGCTCGCGCTCCTTGCGCGAGGTCGAGGCGAACAGCAGGTTGCGCCGGCGCGGCGGTTCCGGAACCTCCGGCGGGCTCGGAGCTTCGGGCGCTGGTGGAGGCTCGGCGCGCGGACGCTCGCGCGCGGCTGCTTCGTTCTGCCAGGGCGGCGGTCCTGCGGCCGGCAACGGCGGCGCGGGCTCGATCTTCTCTGCTCCCGGCTCAGGCGCGGGGGCAGGCGTTCCAGCCATCCCGAGACCCGGCAGCACGGGCCTGACCCGAACGTCGGATGGTGCGATGGACCCAGCCAGCCGGCGGGCAATGCCCTTCAGTTCCGCGACCACGACGTAGAGGCCGGCCAGTAACAGTCCGGAGCAGACGCCGATGGTGCCGGAGATTATGAGGGTACTGCCGAGACTGAATTCCCTGACGGTGAAGCCGAACAGGATCGCAAGGAGGCCCGCCAAAACGGCGAAAATCCCAGCGATCAACAAAGCCAAGGTCATCGAACTCACCCCCGGCCGCGCATCCACACGCGACACTCGTCACGCCACGATACCGTCATCCGGTGTTCCACGCCAACGTCGAATTATAGCCTGCGTTCCTAAAGGAAAGGAAATCAGGGACTTATTCACATTCCCTTCAGCTACGGCTCGCTACTTCTAAGCTGCTCTCGATGTGGTCGGATTTGCTGCGTTGCATCAGGAATTTAGCCATAATGCCCAATTACTTGGTAATGGAACTGCGCTATAGGGATTCCGGGGAGCAGGCCCGCGCGCACCAGCAGGGCCAAGAGGGGATTCCGGGTCACCAATAGCCATGACATCCATCACGACTTCGGCGATCGACACGCCTCTGCGGCGCTCGGTTGAACGGACTTGCGACGATCTCGCCATGCTGGTGCTGGCTGCGGTCGCCGTCATTGCAGGCTTGACTTTCCGCGACTATGGGCTCGGCTGGGACGACTACACCCACGCCGAATATGCCGACCTGCTGCTGCGCATGTTCGGTTCCGGTTTCAAGGACACCGCGGCACTCTCCTTCGCCAATCTCTACATGTATGGCGGCGGCTTCGACATGGTCGCGGCCCTCCTGCACAAGGTGATTCCGCTCGAGCTGTTCGAGACGCGCCGTCTGGTCGGCGCCGTCGTCGGCGTGATCGGACTTGCGGTGACGTGGCGGCTCGGCCGCCGTGTCGGCGGCCCCCTTGCGGGACTTGCCTCACTCCTGCTGCTCGCGCTCTGCCCGATCTTCTACGGCCACATGTTCATGAACCCGAAGGATGCGCCCTTCGCGGTGGCCATGATCATCCTGATGCTGGGCCTCGTCCGCCTCGCCGAAGAATATCCGCAACCTTCGCCGCGCACGATCCTCATCGTCGGCCTTGGTGCCGGCCTTTCGCTCGGCACCCGCATCCTCGGTGGCCTTGCGCTGGTCTATGCCGTGATCGGCTTCATGCCGCTGTTCCTGGAGGAACTGCGCAGCGAGGGCCTGCGCGAGTCGTTCCGACGCTTCGCTCATGTCGTCTACGTGCTGCTGCCCGGCCTCGTGCTCGGCTATCTCGTGATGGGGCTGATCTGGCCGTGGTCGATCATGGAGCCCGGCAATCCCTTCGAGGCGCTGACCTACTTCTCGCACTTCTTCGAGAAACCCTGGAAGGAGATGTTCGACGGCGCGATCGTATCCGTGCCCGACATGCCCTGGTCCTATCTGCCGACGCTGTTCGCGCTTCAGTTGCCCGAGGTGATGCTGGTGCTGATGTTCGGCGCCGTGATCGGCACCTTCGCACTGCTGCCGCGTAGTGAGGTTCCCGCTCGCCGCAAGACCATCCTGCTGATGCTCACGCTCGCCGCGACGCTGCCGCTCGCGATCGCGATGGTGAAGCGGCCGGCGCTGTACAACGGCATCCGCCATTTCGTCTTCGTGATCCCGCCGATGGCGGTGCTCGGTGGCGTCGCCTTTGGCTGGGCCATGGAGCGCCTGCGCGCCAAGCACCGCACCTGGCAGCCGGTCGTGCTCGCCACCTTCTGCTTTGGCCTTGCGCTCTCGCTGGCCGAGATGATCCGGCTGCATCCCTATCAATACACCCACTTCAACCACATCGCCGGCACCGTGCGCGGTGCCGACGACCGCTTCATGCTGGACTATTGGGGTCTGGCGCTGAAGCAGGCCTCCGACGAATTGCGCGAGCAGCTGGTGGAACGCCAGGAAGTGCCGCCGCGCAACCGCAAATGGAAGGTCGCTGTGTGCGGTCCGCAGCGCCCCGCCCAGGTCGCGCTCGGTCCCGATTTCACCATCGGCTGGGATTCCAATGCCGCCGATTTCGCCATGACGCTCGGCGAGTTCTACTGCAAGGGCCTCACCGCGCCGGTGCTGGTCGAGATCAAGCGCGACGACGTGGTGTTCGCCCGCGTCTACGACATCCGCGGCAGCAGCATTTCCAGCCTGCTCTCGATCCCGGCGCCATAATAAATTCCTCCGGCCCGTAGCCCGGATGAGCGCAGCGACATCCGGGGCCTATCAGGCAGCCCCGCATGTCGCTTCGCTCATGCGGGCTACGCTGGACTGCCGCGCTTTGTGTGCCTTGCTGGCAGGTCGCGGCAAGACTAGGCTCCCTCCCCTCAACAACGATGTTCGGAGAGATCAGCCATGTCGCCAGCGGAAGCGCGCCTGAAGGAAGTGCCGTCGAACATGACGGAGGCCGAGTGGCAGCAACGGGTTAATCTCGCCGCCTGCTATCGCCTCGTCTCGCTCTACGGCTGGGACGATTTGGTCGACACCCACATATCCGCGCGCGTGCCCGGCCCCGACCATCATTTCCTCATCAACCCCTACGGGCTGATGTTCGACGAGATCACGGCGTCGAGTCTGGTCAAGGTCGATCTGCACGGCAACCAGCTCTCCGAGAGCGAGTACAGCATCAACCCCGCCGGCTTCACCATCCACTCGGCGATCCACGAGGTGCGCGAGGACGCCATCTGCGTGCTGCATCTCCACACCCTCGACGGCACCGCGGTTTCGAGCAGCGCCGAAGGCCTGCTGCCGCTGAACCAGACCGCCCAGCTCGTCACCCACGACCTCGCCTATCACGACTACGAGGGCATCGCGCTCGACCACGACGAGCGGCCGCGGCTGCAGAAGGACCTTGGCGACCACAACCACATGCTGCTGCGCAACCACGGCACGATGACGGTCGGCCGCTCGGTCGCCTCGGCGTTCGAGCGCATGTATCACCTGGAGCGGGCCTGCTCGATGCAGGTGCGTACGCGCGCGCTGGGCACCCCGGTCTACCCGGTCGACGATGTCGCGATCGACAAGAACACCGAGCTGCTCGCCAACCGCGACCGCGCCGAGTTGCGCGCCACCAACCTCGTATGGCCGCCGCTGCTGCGCAAGCTGGACCGCGAGCTTCCGGGTTACCGCTCTTGAAATTTTCGGGATTTGGTGTAGGGTAGCGTTCAACGAACCTCTACGCCTTTTTGGAATGAAACGCCGCCCAATTCCGGGCGGCGTTTTTATTTGGCCCCGTCATTGCGAGGAGCAAAGCGGCGAAGCATTCCAGGCTGTCTCCGCCGAGAGATTTCTGGATTGCTTCGCTACGCTCGCAACGACGAGGACAGAGCGCCCTACTTCACCTCCGCCAGCGCCGCGAGGATGCGCGCCCAGGAGCGGATGCCTTTCTGGAAGCTGCGGAGGTCGTACTTCTCGTTCGGCGAGTGGATGTTGTCGTCGTCGAGGCCGAAACCGACGAGCAGCGAGTCCAGCCCCAGCGTGCGCTTGAAGTCCGCGACGATCGGGATCGAGGCGCCCGAGCCCATCAGTACGGTCTCCTTGCCCCATTCCTCGGTCAGCGCGGTTTTGGCCGCGGCGAGCGGCTTCATGTTCCAGTCGAGCGCAATCGCAGGCCCGGCAGAGTGGTCGCCGAACTCGACCTTGCAGTCTCCCGGAATGCGCGCCGTCACGTACTCACGGAAAGCCCTTCTGATCTTCGCGGGATCCTGGCCTTCGACCAGCCGGAACGAGACCTTGGCCGATGCGTGCGACGGGATCACCGTCTTCGAGCCCTCACCGATATATCCGCCCCAGATGCCGTTGACGTCGCAGGTCGGACGCGTGGAAGCCTGCTCGACCAGGAGCCTGCCCTTCTCGCCGGCGGGTATCGATAGCCCAACGGGCTTGAGGAACGTGTCCGGTGTGAAATCGAGCTTCTTCCACTGCGCGAGAATGTCCGGCGGCGTGTCCTTCACCCCGTCATAGAAGCCGGGAATAGTGATACGGTTGTCATCGTCGAACAGCCCGCCGAGAATTTTGGTCAGCACCCGGATCGGGTTCATCGCGCTGCCGCCGAACACGCCGGAATGCAGGTCGCGATTGGCGGCGGTGATCTTGAGCTCCTCATAGAGCAGGCCGCGCAGCGAGGTCGTGATCGCCGGCGTGTCGCGGTCCCACATGCCGGTGTCGCAGACCAGCACGTAGTCCGCCCTAAACTCGTCCTTGTTGGCTTCGATGAACGGCACGAAGTTCTTCGAGCCGACTTCTTCCTCGCCTTCGATCAGGAACGTGACATCGATCGGCAGCGACCCCGTCACTTTCTTCCAGGCGCGGCAGGCCTCGACGAAGGTCATGACCTGGCCCTTGTCGTCCTCGGCGCCGCGCGCCACGATGATCTTGCGGCCGTCGGCATGGTCGGTCACAGCAGGCTCGAATGGCGGACGGTGCCAGAGCTCAAGCGGATCGACCGGCTGCACATCATAGTGGCCGTAGAACAGCACATGTGGCCGGCCGCCCGCGACGCTCTTGCCGACGACCGCGGGATGGCCGGCGGTCGGCCTCACTTCAGTCGCAACGCCGAGGCTCGCGATGTCCCTGGCAAGATGCTCGGCCGCCGCCTTGCAATCGGCCGCGAAGGCCGGATCGGCGGAGATCGACTTGATCCGCAACAGCGAGAACAGACGCTCCAGGCTGTTGTCGAACTCCTTGTCGATGTGGTCGAGCACGGATTGAAGCTGCGCATTTGCCATTGGTCGTATTCCCTGCGTTCGAATCCCAAGACGTCGGGGCTCAAGATGTCTTCTCAAGAACTATCGGCTTTTAGCGCCGCCGCGGCGTTGGGGCCAGCCGCAACCGGCGGATGCCGGATGTGCCATGCGAGACTAGCTGCGAGGACCGCCGTGGCGACAAGGTTATTGCCCCAGGCCTGCAAGACATTGGGAAACCACGGCAGCGCCAGCAGCATGAGGATGCCGGCGGCGCCAAGGGCGAGCCAGGTTCCCAGGCGCACGTTCGCCCGCTCGTCGAAGGCGGCACGATGCATCAGCACCGTCATCGGGAAGAACAGCCAGATGAAGTAGTATTGCCGCGCCAGGGGCGAGGCCACCGTCATCAGGCAGAACAGGATGCCGAGCTCCTCGGCGTCCGAGCGCGCCGTACGCCGCATTTGCCGTGGCATGACCGCGACGAAGCCCAATCCGAGCAACGCCGACAGCGCCAGCACGATCCAGTTCGCCGTCCCGTAATCGACGTCGATGACGTTCATTGTGCGAGGCGGCTTGTTCGGATCCTCCTGATTGTAGTTGATGGGCCGGACCAGCCGGTGCGTGACAGCAATGAGCGACTGGTTCACCCACGACCAGTTCTGCTCGTCGCGCTGGCCAAATCCTTTTTCCGAACTCGACCCGACCATGCCCTGATACCAGGTCTTGACCTCGGCGGCGTTGCGCTCGAAGCCGCGAATGGGGGCCGGCACGATATAGAGAAGTATGCCGGTGAAGGCGACCGTAGCGACAGCGGCTCCCCACTTTCGCCGCCAGACCAGATAGGGCAGCACCGCAATGGGAAACACCTTGATAGCGGTGGCGAGCGCGAACATGAAGCCTGCGAGCCAGGAGCGTTGATGCTGCAAGCTCCAGAAGCCGTAGAGAATCATCGCCAGCAGGACGAGGTTCGGCTGGCCAAGATCGAACATGTCGAACACGAAGGTCACGGTGACGAGAGCGGGCAGCGCCTCCAGCCAGGGGCCAGGCGTGCGGCCCGAACCGGTCATGGCATTGGAGAGCATCCCGGTGTACCACCACGCCGCAATATTCAGGATCGACAGCACGGTGTAGAGCGCGATCTTGCCGAACCAGCTCGGGATCGCCAGCAGGATCGCCGGCAGCGGTGGGTAGATGAACTCGAAGTACTCGCGGATGTCGGCGGGATAGAGCGGCCCACCGTTCAAGACCTGCTGCCCGGCCCAGTACCACAGGCCGTAGTCCTTGGTTTTGCCGTGGCCGAAGATCTCGGGACCAAGGACATCGGCAGCCAGGATGAAGCAGCAGAGCAGGAAGAGCAGGTCGAGCGGCGCACGCAACGACAGGTTTCGGAATGCGCCGGGTCGGACGAAAGATTTAAGTGAGGTCACGATGTGGTCCAGTCAGGGGCCATAGCACCTAGCAGACCGACGGACGCTTGGAGAGTCCTGATCACCCGAATTTGTACCCGCCGCGCACAAGCGGCGGGTCTGCGGACGAATTGCCTCAAACGAGGCTTTCTGCCTACCTGCGCAGCAAGCCGCCGAGCGCGCCGCGGACCAGCGTGCGGCCGATCGAGCCACCAAGCTGGCCGGCGACCGACTTGCCGATATTGGCGGCCATCCCCCCGATCACCTGATTGGTAACCGATCGGGTCATGTCGCGGGCGATGACCTGGCCGGTCGAGAGGCGGCCGCGCTTGACGTTGGTACCGAAGATGCTGCCGACCATCGAGCCGATCTGGCCGAGGATGCCGCCGCCTCCATTTCCGCCAGCCGCGCCGGGATCGGCAGTCGCAGCCGTGCCGGCAATGCGCTTCTGAATCATCTCGTAGGCGGACTCTGCATCGACGGCGGTGTCGTATTTGCCCTTCACCGGGCTTGCATCCATGATCGCCTTGCGCTCTTCCGGCGTGATCGGTCCGATCCGGGCCGATGGCGGCCGGATCATCACCCGCTCGACCATCGCCGGCGTGCCGTTGCCTTCGAGAAACGAGACCAGCGCCTCGCCCTTGCCGAGCTCCATGATCACCTTCGCAGTGTCGAGCTTCGGGTTGGGCCGGAAGGTCTGGGCCGCGGCGGCGACCGCCTTCTGGTCGCGCGGGGTGAAGGCGCGCAGCGCGTGCTGCACCCGGTTGCCCAATTGTCCGAGCACCCGGTCGGGGACGTCGACCGGGTTTTGCGTCACGAAATAGACGCCGACGCCTTTGGAGCGGATCAGGCGCACCACCTGCTCGATCTTGTCCATCAGCGCCTTGGGCGCGTCGTTGAACAACAGATGCGCCTCGTCGAAGAAGAAGACCAGCTTCGGCTTGGGCAGGTCACCGGCCTCGGGCAGCTCCTCGAACAATTCCGACAGCATCCACAGCAGGAATGTCGCGTAAAGCCGTGGGCTCTGCAGCAGCTTGTCGGCGACGAGGATGTTGACCATGCCGCGGCCGTCGCGGTCGGTCTTCATGAAGTCTTTCAGCGTCAGCGCCGGCTCGCCGAAGAATTTGGTGGCGCCCTGGTTCTCCAGCACCAGAAGCTGGCGCTGGATGGTGCCGACCGTGGCCTTGGTGACGTTGCCAAAACCCTGCGCCGCCTTCTTGATCTCGGCAAGCGGACTCTCCTCGGCATCCGTCCCCTTCTTGCCGGCATCGGGCACGATGGCATCGAGCAGCGCGCGCAGATCCTTCATGTCGATCAGCGTCAGCCCGTTGTCGTCGGCGACGCGGAAGGCGACGTTGAGCACGCCTTCCTGCACGTCGTTCAGGTCCAGCATACGTGCGAGCAGCAGCGGGCCCATTTCCGTGACGGTCGCACGCACCGGGTGGCCCTGCTCGCCGAACACGTCCCAGAACACCGTCGAGAACTGGTCGGGCTCGAACGTCAGGCCCATCTCGGTGGCGCGCTTGACGATGAAATCCTTGGCTTCGCCAACCTCGGAGATGCCGGAGAGGTCGCCCTTGATGTCGGCCGCGAACACTGGAACACCGGCGCGCGCAAATCCTTCCGCCATCACTTGCAGCGAGACCGTCTTGCCGGTTCCGGTTGCACCCGTGACGAGGCCGTGGCGATTGGCGAACGCCAGCGTCAGCCATGCCTGCTCGTTTCCTTTACCGACGAAGATCTTCTCGTCGGTATCACCGAGCTTGCTGTCCTGTGCGGTCATTATTCTCTGATCTCTCTGCCCTGTTTCGCATATCGAAACTCGAATGCACCAGTTCCGTAGTTTAACGCATGTCGCACGCTGATTGAAACCATTCAACGCGCTCCGGGCATGCGACATCGTCGGAAACATGCGGGTGGCATCCGCCGAAAGTAGGAACGACGCGTTCGCATCGCGGCATTTTTCTGCCGATTTCATCTCCGCTCTTGCATCACTGCAACACTTCTCGCGCGTTCGAGACTGAATCGGAACGTTGATGGCGTTCATCGCTTGTATTTCACATCACACCGGCTCAAGATCATTTTCGAAAGCAATACTCCGGCATGTGAACCGGCTGAGGGGCGGCCATATGGACGAGCTAATCGGGCGGCTGGCGACAAACGCCAGCATAGATAGTGCTGTCGCCGAAAAGACGGTCGGCATTATCCTGGGCTTCCTCCGCAACGAGGGTCCTTCCGACAGCGTCCAAGTCCTGATCGACCAAATTCCAGGTGCAGAAGCGGCAATCGAGGCGTCCCGCAGCGGCGGAGGACTGTCGCGGCTGATGGGCGGCGGCCTGATGGCGGTCGGCACGCGCCTGATGGGCCTGGGACTTGGGATGTCCGAGATTCAGAACATCGCCCGTGAACTTTTTCGCTTCGGCCGAGACAAAATCGGAGCGGATCAGATGGGCAAGATCATCGCGGGGACCCCGGGCCTCAGCCAGTTCGCCTGACGCCTGCGCATTTCACATCGAGTATCATGACATATCCGATCTCCGAGATTGAGGGCCTGTCGGCCTTTGCCGCCAACAAGTTGAAGGCGCAGGGTATCCGCACCACCGACGCGCTGCTCGAGGCGGCTTCGACCGTGAAGGGCCGCAAGGCGCTCTCCGCCAAGACCGGCATCAGCGAGCAGTTGCTGCTGGAATGGGCCAACGTCTCCGACTACATGCGCATCCCCGGCATGGGCCGGGCCAAGGTCGGCCTGGTCCGCGCGGCCGGCGTCACCACCGTGCGCGAGCTCGCCTACAGAAATCCGGCAAGGCTCGCCCAGAGCATGCGGGACGCCAACGAGAAGAAAAAGCTGCTCCGCATCCTGCCCTCGGAGAAGTCGGTCGGCGACATCATCGCCAAGGCGAAGAAGCTGCCGCCGAAGATTTCGTATTAGGGCTGCTGCTCTCCGGATACGGAGTGGGCGCTACTCTCTCGGCATCGTTTTGCCCGATGGGCAACAATGCATCCCCCAACTCCGCCGTCATACGCCGCGAAAGCGGGTATCCAGTACGCCGCGGCTCCTCCGTATCGTGGCACTGTCTCTGGAATACTGGATTGCCCGCTTTCGCGGGCAATGACAGCGAGGGTGTGCGACGCCGTGCCGAAACGCTGGCAACCCACCGCTTCCCGTCTTGAATCCCCCCTTCCCGACCGCTAAAGCGGGCCGCATGAATGCCTCGCCCTCCCCATCCGTCCCGGCGGCCGGTTCAGTCGGGCTCGACGTGCTGCGGACGCTGCTGGAGCGGCCGATCCCGGCGGTGATGGGCGTGCTCAACGTCACCCCGGATTCATTCTCCGACGGCGGCGAATTCATAGCGCCCGAGCAGGCGCTCGCGCGGGCACGGGCGATGATCGAGGCCGGGGTCGACATCATCGATATCGGTGCCGAGTCCACCCGGCCCTACAAGGGCGCCCGGCCGGTCACCGCGGCAGACGAACTGGCTCGGCTCAAGCCGGTGCTATCGGACATCGTGGCGCTCGGCGTGCCGGTCTCGATCGACAGCATGAAGGCGGAAGTGGTGGCCTTCGCGCTCGCTCAGGGCGCTGTGATCGCCAACGACGTCTGGGGCCTGCAACGCGACGCCGGCATGGCGCCGATGGTCGCCGCGAAGGGCGTCGCCGTCATTGTCATGCACAACCGCGACAGCGTCGATCCCGCCATCGACATCATTGCGGACATGAAGGCGTTCTTCCAGCGCTCGCTGGATATCGCGGCCAAAGCCGGCATCGCTCGCGACAAGATCGTGCTCGATCCCGGCATCGGCTTCGGCAAGACGGCCGAACAGAGCATGATTGCGCTGGCGCGGCTGCGTGAATTCGACATGTTCGGCCTGCCGATCCTCGTCGGCGCCTCGCGAAAACGTTTCATCGCCTCGGTGTCGCCGTCGGAGCCGACAGAGCGGCTCGCCGGCTCGATCGCCGCGCATCTGATCGCCGCGCAGCGCGGCGCGAAAATCATCCGCACCCATGACGTCGCCGAGACCTTGCAGGCCCTGCGAGTGGCGCACGCAATCGAGAGCAAGCCATGACCGATACGATCTTCGTGAGCGGCCTGTCGATCCATGCCCGCCACGGCGTGATGGAGCACGAGACCGAGGTCGGCCAACGTTTTGTCATCGATCTCGAACTCTATACCGATCTGTCGGAACCTTCCCGCAGCGACCGGCTCGCCGACACCGTGTCCTACGCCGACGTCGTGGCGACCACCACCGCGGCCTTCAAGAACACCAATTACAAGCTGCTGGAGCGCGCGGCCGGCGCGGTCGCCGACGCCATCCTGTCGCACTTCCCGCGTATCCGCGCCGTGAAGATCACCGTGCACAAGCCGCATGCGCCGATCGCCGCGATCTTCGACGACGTCGGCGTCATGCTGACGCGCTCGCGGCACCCCTGACATGGCGAGCGTCCTGATTGCGCTCGGCGGCAATGTCGGCGATGTCCGCGCCACCTTCCAGAAGGCGATCGCCCATATCTGCGGCATGGCGCAGGCTGGGTTGATCGCGCGCTCGTCGGACTATGCGACGCCGCCTTGGGGCGACGAGGACCAGGCTCCCTTCATCAACGCCTGCATCGAGATCGAGACCGATCTCGATCCGCATGCGTTGCTGTTCGTGATGCAGAAGGTCGAGCAGAAATTCGGCCGCACGCGCGATAAAGAGCGGCGCTGGGGGCCGCGCACGCTCGATCTCGACATGATCGCCTATGACGACGTGTCGATGCAGAAACCCGACCTGACCCTGCCGCATCCGCGCCTCTTCGAGCGCGCCTTTGTGCTGGTGCCGCTGGCGGAGATCGCGCCCGACCGCGTGATCGCAGGCATTCGTGTCCGTGACGGTCTCGCCAGCGTCTCGACACAAGGCATTGAGCGGCTTCCGGATACCGGTTAACCAAAAACAACCGTTTGCAGGGACGGCCGGCCGTGGCAATTTCGCCTGCGAACAACAAGATTTTCGGGAGCCCTTCGCCGCATGACCTCCGCGACTGACGACCTGCCGCTGGCGGCGGATTTTCCCAAGGCGACCGTCGACGACTGGCGCAAGCTGGTCGATGGCGTGCTGAAGGGCGCGCCGTTCGAGAAGCTGGTCGGCAAGACCTATGACGGCATCAGGATCGATCCGCTTTATCCGCGCGCCAACGGCGTTGCGCCCGTGGTGGGGCGGCCGGCGGCGGCGCCCTGGCAGATCATGCAGCGGATCGACCATCCCGACGCAAGTGCGGCGAATGCGCAGGCGTTGACCGATCTCGAAAATGGCGCGACGGGTCTGGCGCTGGTGTTCGCCGGCGGCAATGCCGCTCACGGTTTGGGGCTGGAACCGACCGCAGACGCAGTCGCAAAGATTTTGAAGGATATCCATCTCGATGCCGGCATCGGGCTGGAGCTCGAGATCGGTCCCCAATCGCGGATGGCGGCGATCCACGTCGCGGAATATGTGAAGAGCAACGGCATCGATCCCGCGGCATGTGACATCCGCTTCGGGCTCGACCCGCTCGCAGCAGCCGCGGTGTGGGGCCATAGCCCCTATACCTGGGACGAGATCGTTCCGGCCATCACTGGCGGCATCAAGGGCCTCGCCGCGCTCGGCTTCAAGGGTCCCTTTGCCTCGGCCGACGGACGCGTGATCCACGATGCCGGTGGCTCGGAGGTGCAGGAGCTCGCCTTCGTGCTCGCCTGCGGCGTCGCCTATTTGCGCGCGATCGAGAGCGCGGGCGTTCCGCTGGAGCAGGCGCAGGGCATGGTCTATGCGCGGCTTGCCGCGGATGCAGATCAGTTCCTTACAATGGCAAAATTCCGCGCCCTGCGACTGCTGTGGGCGCGTATCGAAACGGCGTGCGGGCTCACGCCAAGACCGCTGTTCCTCGCCGGCGATACCGCCTGGCGCATGCTGACGCAGCGCGATCCCTATGTGAACATGCTGCGCGCGACCATGGCGACGTTTGCGGCCGGACTTGCCGGCGCCAACGCGATCACCGTGCTGCCGCATACGCTGGCGCTCGGCCTGCCCGATCCGTTCGCGCGGCGCGTGGCGCGCAACACGCAGCTCGTGCTGCTGGAAGAGAGCAATCTCGCCAAGGTCAGCGATCCCGCGGCAGGCGCAGGCGGCATCGAGACGCTGACCGGCCAGCTCTGCGACGCGGCCTGGGCACTATTCCAGGAGAGCGAGAAAGCCGGCGGCGCCTTCGCTGCGCTTCAGCAGGGCCTGTTCCAGAGCAAGGTCGCGGCCGCGCGAAAAGCCCGCGACGCCAACATCGCAAAGCGCCGCGACGTGCTGACCGGCGCCAGCGAGTTTCCGAACCTGCACGAGAACGAGACTACGGTGCTGAAGGCGACGCCGATCGCGCTGGCGCCTTATGGCGAGCAAAAATACAAGTTCGACGCGCTGCCGCCGATCCGGCTTGCGGAACCGTTCGAGGCGCTGCGCGACAAATCCGATGCGGCGTTGAAGGCACACGGCGCGCGGCCGAAAGTGTTTTTGGCCAATCTCGGCACGCCCGCCGATTTCACGGCGCGCGCGACCTTTGCCAAAAGCTTGTTCGAGACCGGTGGCATCCAGGCCGTCGATAGCGAGGGCTTCGCCGATCCGGCCCAGTTGGCTGCCGCCTTCAAGGCCTCCGGCGCCGGGCTCGCCTGTCTTTGTTCCAGCGACAAGGTGTATGCGGAACACGCCGAAGCCGCGGCGCAGGCCCTGCAAACCGCCGGGGCCCGGCTTATCTATCTGGCAGGCCGCCCGACCGATGCAGAGGCGGCGCTACGTACAGCCGGCGTCACCGGCTTCGTCTTTGCCGGTGGCGATGCGCTTGCGACGCTGCAAGACACGTATCGACGGATGGAGCAGCCATGACGGAAGCAGGCAAACCCGTTCTCACCGGCGGCTGCCAATGCGGGGCAGTGCGCTTTGGAGTCATGACGGCGCCGAACAGGGTTTCGATCTGCCACTGCCGGATGTGCCAGAAGGCCAGCGGGGCGCCGTTCGCCTCTTTTGCCGACATCAACAAGACGGACTTCGCCTGGACCAAGGGGAAGCCGTCGTTCTTCCGCTCCTCCTCCATCGCCGAGCGCGGCTTTTGCGCCGCCTGCGGCACGCCGCTGAGCTTTGGCCGTATCGACGGCGACCGGATCGAGATCATGACCGGCGCGTTCGACCGTCCTGACCACGTGGTGCCGACACGGCAGTTCGGCACCGAGTCCCGTCTCGGCTGGGTGGTCGGGATCGCCAATTTGCCGAGCCAGACCACGCAGCAGAATTACGGGCCGGAGAAGATGGCGACCATCGTCAGCCATCAGCATCCCGATCATGATTGAGCGCCTATGATATGGTTGAAACCATGACCCGCATTCCTGATTTCGCCGACGTCGCCTTCGAGCGCGCCAACACCGCCGCGCCATCAGGCAGCGCCGAGCCGTGGCTGACGCCCGAGGGCATTCTGGTGAAGCCCGCTTATAGCGAGGCCGACCTGGCCGGGCTCGACTTCCTCGAGACTTATCCGGGCATCGCGCCTTATCTGCGCGGCCCCTACCCGACCATGTATGTCAACCAGCCCTGGACTGTGCGGCAATATGCCGGCTTCTCCACGGCGGAGGACTCCAACGCATTCTATCGCCGCAATCTCGCGGCCGGACAGAAGGGCCTTTCGGTCGCATTCGACCTCGCCACCCATCGCGGTTATGACAGCGATCATCCGCGCGTCGGCGGCGACGTCGGCATGGCCGGCGTTGCCATCGATTCCATCTACGACATGCGCACGCTGTTTGCGGGCATTCCGCTCGACCAGATGAGCGTGTCCATGACCATGAACGGCGCGGTGCTGCCGATCCTGGCGCTCTACGTTGCGGCCGCCGAGGAACAAGGCGTGCCGCCGGAGAAGCTCTCAGGGACCATTCAGAACGACATTCTGAAAGAGTTCATGGTGCGCAACACCTACATCTATCCGCCCACGCCCTCGATGCGGATCATCTCGGACATTTTTGCGTACACCTCGCAAAAAATGCCGAAATACAATTCGATCTCGATCTCCGGCTATCACATGCAGGAGGCCGGGGCGACGCAGGACCTCGAGCTCGCCTATACGCTGGCCGACGGTGTTGAATATCTTCGTGCCGGCCTTGCGGCGGGCCTCGATGTCGACCGCTTCGCGCCGCGCCTGTCGTTCTTCTGGGCGACCGGGATGAACTTCTTCATGGAAGTCGCCAAGATGCGCGCCGCGCGGCTGCTCTGGGCGAAGCTGCTCAAGCCCTTCAATCCGAAGGATCCGCGCTCGCTGTCACTGCGCACGCATTGTCAGACATCCGGTTGGTCGCTGACCGCGCAGGACGTCTTCAACAACGTCATGCGCACGACGGTGGAAGCGATGGCGGCAACGCAGGGTCACACCCAGTCGCTGCACACCAACGCGCTCGACGAGGCGCTGGCGCTGCCGACCGATTTCTCCGCGCGCATCGCCCGCAACACGCAGCTCTTCCTGCAGCAGGAGAGCGGCACCACCCGCATCATCGATCCCTGGGGCGGCTCGTATTATGTCGAGCGTCTGACGCGCGACCTCGCCGCCAAGGCCTGGGGCCACATCCAGGAGGTCGAGGAGCTCGGCGGCATGGCCAAGGCGATCGAGGCCGGCGTACCGAAGCTGCGCATCGAGGAAGCCTCGGCCAAGACCCAGGCCCGCATCGATGCCGGCAAGCAGGCGGTGATCGGCGTCAACAAATACAAGCCGACCGACGAAGCTCCGATCGATATCCTCAAGGTCGACAATACCAATGTCCGCCGGCTCCAGATCGACAAGCTGACGCGGCTGAAATCCGAACGCAATCAGAAGGACGTCGAGGCCGCGCTCGCTGCGCTGACGCGCTCGGCCGGCGAAGGCAATGGCAATCTGCTGGCGCTCGCCATCGACGCTGCGCGTGCGAAGGCAACCGTCGGCGAGATCTCGGACGCGATGGAGAAGGTGTTCGGCCGGCACCGCGCCGAGATCAAGTCCATCACCGGCGTCTACAAGCGGGAGGCGTCCAGCATGGGTAACCGGGTCGAGAAGGTTCAGGCGCTGATCGACGCCTTCGAGGAGGCGGAAGGCCGCCGTCCGCGCATCCTGGTCGCAAAAATCGGCCAGGACGGTCACGATCGCGGCCAGAAGGTGATCGCGTCCGCCTTCGCCGATATCGGCTTCGACGTCGATATCGGACCGCTGTTCGCGACCGCCGACGAAGCCGCGCGCCAGGCGGTCGAGAACGACGTCCACATCCTCGGCGTCTCCTCGCTCGCCGCCGCCCACCTCACCGCCGTGCCGGAGCTGAAGGCCGCGCTGAAGAAGCAGGGCCGCGACGACATCATGATCATCGTCGGCGGCGTGGTGCCGCCACAGGATTACGACGCGCTCTACGCGGCCGGCGCCGAAGCCATCTTCCCGCCGGGCACGGTGATCGCGGACGCGGCCGAGGAGCTGATCCGCAAGCTGAATGCCCGGCTCGGGCATAGCGAGGCAGCGGAGTAGGTCGCCATCGATCTTCGAAAGGACAGTGCGTGATATTTTCCGCGCCAGCGTTCATGCGCGCGCTAGCTGTGGTCGCAGCCTGCGGCGCGTTGTTGGCTACCGCCCATGCCGCCGACCCCAAGCCCGACGCGGTCATCAAGACCAAGAGCATCGAGGCCCGCGTCTTCCTCGACGACAAGGTCAAGGCCGATGCGGCGCTGGCGGCCGACTGCCTGACTGAAGGCAAGAAGTGGATCGACAAGAACGCGGCAGAAGCCGCCGCCTCGCGCAAAGAGGATCCGCAGTTCTTCAGGGATGGCGGCTGGGACTTTGAGCGCAAATACGCGGTCCGCTCCATCGTTGCCGACCGCTATGTCAGCGTCCTGCGCAACGACTACATGGACACCCACGGCGCCCATCCCAACTCCGACGTGAACACGGTCCTGTGGGACAAGGCGGAGAACAAGCGCATCTCCATCCGCCCGTTCTTCGCCGAGACCGCCGACAACGGCCCGGCCATGAAGGCAATGGTGAAGGCGGTGATCGCCTCGTTGAAGATCGAGAAGAAGAAGCGCGATACGAGCGAGACCGCCACCGACGAATGGTTCAAGAGCGTGGAGCCGAGCCTGCTCAAGATCGGCGCCGTGACGCTCGCGCCTTCAGCCGACGCGGGCAAGAGTTCCGGGCTCACCTTCCACTATCCGCCCTATGCAGTCGGACCCTACGCCGAGGGCGAATATGTCGCATTCGTGCCGTGGCAAACGCTGAAGCCCTATCTCACCGCAGAAGGCACCCGCATTTTCGGTGGCGCGCGACCGAAGAGCGACGCGGACGAGCCGCAGTGATCGTGTTGAGCAGCGACAGGTTGCTCGCAGAGCGCTGGTCGCGCTGCCTTGCAGCCGCGCTGCAAAGCCGACTAGAATGTCGCCATAGACAAGAGCGCCTGACGTCATGGGCGCCGCTGGGAGGCATTCATGTCCAAGATTACGCGCCGCACCTTTGCGGCCTCTTCCGCTGCGGTTGCAGCGTCGGCCGCATTCGGCCTCACACCCGCGCTTGCGCAAGCCTATCCGGCGCGGCCCGTCACCGTGATCGTGCCCTGGGGCGCGGGCGGCGGCACTGACGCGACTGCGCGCATTGTCGCAGCGCTTCTGGAGAAGGATCTCGGCCAGCCCTTCAACGTAGTCAATCGCACCGGCGGCTCCGGCGTCGTCGGCCATACCGCGATCGCGACCGCGCAGCCGGATGGCTACACCATCGGCATGCTCACGGTCGAAATCTCGATGATGCACTGGCAAGGGCTGACCGAGCTGGCGCCGAAGAGCTACACCCCGCTGGCGCTGATGAACGAAGATCCCCCGGGCATCCAGGTCTCCTCCTCCTCGCCTTACAAGACGGTGAAGGAACTCTCGGAAGCCATCAAGGCGGCCCCTCCCGGCAAGTTCAAGGCCTCCGGCACCGGCCAGGGCGGCATCTGGCACCTCGCGCTGGTCGGCTGGATGCAGGCGATGGGCCTGCCCGCCAACCAGGTCGCCTGGGTGCCGTCGAACGGCGCCGCGCCCGCGATGCAGGACCTCGCCGCGGGCGGCCTCGACCTCACCACCTGCTCGGTGCCGGAAGCCCGCGCCATCATCGAGGCCGGCAAGGCCAGGAGCCTTGCCATCATGGCGCCGGCACGCAATCCGATCTTCAAGGACGTGCCGACGCTGAAGGAGGCGATGGGCATCGACTACGCGACCGGCGCCTGGCGCGGCATCGGTGCGCCGAAGAACCTTCCGCCGGAGATCGCAACGAAGCTCACCGCGGCGCTGAAGAAGGTCTACGACTCCGCCGAGTTCAAGGACTTCATGGGCAATCGCGGCTTCGGCACCGTGTGGGGCGATGCCGGCCAGTTCGCAAGCTTCATGGACAAGGGGGACGCTCAGATGGGCGAAGCGATGAAGGCGGCGGGTTTGAGCAAGGCGTGATCTCCTGCGACTCTCACGCGAGGCGATAGTTGATTGAAGTGGCCGGTCCGCACGCTCAGTTCACCTCGCCCCGCTTGCGGGGAGAGGTCGGAATGCGCGCGAAGCGCGGATTCCGGGTGAGGGGGACTCTCCGCGAATCCAACTTTCATATGCCCCGCGGG